>JAFGWA010000061.1 GCA_016937715.1 Candidatus Goldiibacteriota bacterium | reverse complement strand
TATTGACTGTTAAAAAAATAGGAGAATGCCATGAGAAACAACATAATTCATCCCGGCGCGGATGAACTGACGTATGAAATACGCGAGATAGTAAAGGTTGGAAATAAGATTGCAAAGACAGGTATTGATATAATATGGGAAAACATCGGCGACCCTGTTGCCAAAGGCGAAAAGGTTCCGGAGTGGATAAAGGATATTGTCGCGGATACGGTTAAAAATGATAATTCAAGCTACGGCTATTCTCCCACTGAAGGGCTTTTGGAAACACGTGAATACATCGCGAAAGAGCGTAACCTTGAAGGCGGCGCGCAGATAGTGCCTGATGATATTTTATTTTTTAACGGGCTGGGCGACGCGATTGCCACAATTTATAATTATCTGAATAAAGAGTCGCGCGTAATAGGACCTAACCCCGCGTATTCAACGCACTCTTCCGCGGAAGCAGCGCACGCGGGTTCGCGCCATATTACATATAATCTTGACCCTGATAACAGCTGGTATCCGGATTTGAAAGATATGCGCGAAAAAATTATAAAGCATCCGGAAATAAGCGCGATTCTGATTGTCAATCCTGATAACCCCACAGGCATGGTGTATTCACGGGATGTAATAAAGCAGGTTGTGGATATTGCCAAAGAGTTTGATTTGTTTATTGTATCGGATGAAATCTATTCCAACCTGTTTTATGGCGGTTCTGTGCATAACAAACTGGCTTCGGTAATAGGCGATACCCCGGGAATGGCGCTGCGCGGAATATCCAAAGAATTCCCGTGGCCCGGTTCGCGCTGCGGATGGGTGGAATTTTATAACAGGGACAAAGACGAGAAGTTTGCGCGTTACGCTAAAACTATCATGGATGCCAAGATGATGGAAGTGTGCGCGACGACACTTCCGCAAAGGGTGCTTCCAAAAGTGATGGGCGATGACAGGTATTACCCGTATTTGGCGCAGCGCACGGCAAAATACTGGGAAAAATCGCAGCTTGCGTATGAAATATTTTCAAAAATGCCCCAGCTTAAGGTGAACCTTACAAAAGGCGCTTTTTATATGACTGTCGTATTTAAGGACGGCGTTTTAAAGGACGGCCAGTTTTTAAAACCTTTAAATGAGAAAGCCGCGGAGATTATAAAACCGCTTTTAAAAACAGAAGTTCTTGACAAACAGTTTGCATATCATCTGCTTGCTTCAAGGGGTATCTGCGTTGTGCCGTTATCGTCCGGGTTTAATTCGGACCTTTATGGTTTCAGGATAACGCTGCTTGAAACGGATACGGACAAATTTAAATCAATTATAAACACGATAGCTGACGCTATTAAAGAGTACATTTCTTCAAAATGACACAGGGGGTTTTTATGGCAAAAAAGAGTCCGGCAATTATTGTTACTGCAATTTTATTTCTGTTTTTTATGGTATTAATCGGCTGTAACAATTCATCGGAAACTCCTTCTTCGCCCGCTCAGGCAACCGCGACACCCACAACGGCTGTGCCTGTTGATTCTGACGGCGACGGCATTCTTGACACCGCGGATAATTGCCCTGCTGTTCCTAATGCGGACCAGTCTGATAATGACGGCGACGGCAAAGGCAACGCATGCGATAACTGTCCGACAGTTGCAAACAGCAGCCAGGCAGACTCTGACGGCGATTCCAAAGGCGACGCGTGCGATAACTGCCCCGGCGCGGCAAATGACAGCCAGGAAGATTCTGATTCTGACGGAATAGGAGATATCTGTGATAACTGCACATTTACTGCCAATCCCGCTCAGGCGGACGCTGATATAGATGAGGTTGGCGACGCGTGCGATAATTGTCCGGTTGATTCAAATACGGATCAGCTGGACGCTGATTCTGACGGAGTTGGAAACGCCTGTGACAACTGTGCCGCAACGGCAAACAGTTCTCAGGATGATGCCGATCTTGACATGAAAGGCGACGCGTGCGATAACTGCCCGAATGTTTCAAATGCGGATCAGGAAGACGCTGATTCTGACGGTGTGGGTGATTTTTGCGACAATTGCCCGAATACCCCAAACCCTGACCAGGCGGATTCGGATATGGACGGAACAGGCGACGCGTGTGACGTGGATTAATTGTAACTTAGACATCGATGGGTATAACAAAAATACCCTGTTTTTTTAATTCAGGGAAAGGAATTCATGAAAAAAATAATTTTACTGTTTTTGTTTATCGCAACATCGCAGTTTTGTTTCGCTGATTTTAACTGGAAAGTTTATAAGACGGACAGGTTTACCCTGTTTTACCGTCCAGGGACAGAGCAGAAAGCCCTGCGCCTTCTGGAATCCATGGAACATAACGCCCCTATGGCTGAAAAACTTACGGGAAATATCATTCCTAATGTGCCTGTCCTGCTGGAAGAGTTTGGCCGTGTAAACCCGTATGGCGGATGCGCCAATCCTGTTTATTATAAAGTAAGCTTGGCAAACAACAGTTACGAAGACGCAAATGGGCTTGCAAATGTGGCGGTTCACGAATTTGTCCACATGCTTCACCTTACCAATTCATCGGGCCTGCCCGGACTAATTTCATTTATTGCCGGTAATATTGCCGCGCCTAATCTGCTGTCGCCCGGCTGGGTGACAGAGGGCATAACCACCTTAAGCGAAGATAAGCTGTCGCCGTATACCGGAAGGTTAAATACGGGGTATTTTGACGCCTATATGGCCGCCTGTGTGGCGGACGGCAGGTTTCCGGACATTCTAAAAGCCACTTACGCGCCCAATGAAGCGCCTTCATATATGGGATGGTACCTGTTTGGCGGGGAATTTTTCAGCTATTTAAACGACACATACGGCGAAGAAAAATTCGCGCAGTTTTTTGATTCTTTTGGCGGGTCTCCGGCTTCATACCTGTCTCCGTTAATTCCGTTTGCCGGCATTGACAGGACATTTGATGAAGTTTTTGGCAAAATAACAACTGAACTTTGGGAGGACTGGGAAACGGAACAAACCGCAAAATATATGGATTATGAAATTGAAGGCGCGCGGGTTACAAATCATGGATGGTATTCGCATACTCCTGCGGTGTACGGGAACAAACTATATTACAGAAAATCAGTAAGCGAAAAAAAAGGCGCTTTTAAAGTTAAAGCATATAATGAAATTGTTGAAGTTGATATTGAAAACGGGGCGTCCAAGACGTTAATATCAACCACTTCGTCATTTAACGTGCCCCCTTATTTTAACGGCGATTATATATATTACGGCGTCGCGCAGATAGCGCCGGGGTTTGGGAATATATCACAGGATACTTTTGGCGGGGACACGGTAATTTTCAGAAAGAATCTTGCCACCGGAAAAGAAGAAGAGATTTTAAGGGGCGATATAAGGGCTTTTTATGCGGATAATAATACTAACCTTAGTATTGTCTACGCGGAAGAAAATAACGATACTCCCGGATGCAGAATAAAAAGGCGTGTACTTTCATCCGGAGCGCAGCAGCTGCTTTATGACACTGCTTATAATGTCCATTCAATGGACGGGCATGACGGCTTCATATATTTCTCCGGCGGAAAGGAAAACGAAAATCCGGACATAATCGCCATAAATATGGTTACCGGGGAATTCAAAAAAATAACAGATACTCCTTTTCAGGAAAGAAATGTTCGGCTATACGGCGATAAACTGTTTTTTGACGCCAATTATAACGGATTTCACTGTGCTTACAGTTATGGATTAAAAGATAAAAAGTTTTACCGGCTTACAAAAAACGGCACTGCGGAATCTCCGGCTTACAGCGAAAAGACGGGGGATATTTTTTATTCTTCACTTAATTCATACGGCTTTGACATTTACAGAAAACCCGCGGTTTTTGATAAGTTTGTCCTGCCCGCGGATAAATATTCAGAGCCCTATTTCAGCGGGCTTAATGTTAAAGATGTGAAAGAGGGAGGTATTGCCGACAGTTTTGCGCTGCTGATACCCAAAATACGCGTTCCTTTAATATATTTTGACAGCGCCGGAAACGCGGGCACGGGGCTGCTGCTGTCTGCCGAAGACGCGCTGGGCAATCTGTCTTATATGGCAGAGGGGGTATATGACTGGCATAAACAGAAACTTGGATATAATATTAATGTAAGTTCAAAATTTCTGGCGCCTATGAATTTTTATTATGCTTTGTCCGATTATGAAGGGCCGGAAATTAACACGGGTATAGGGTATCCGTTATACAGAAGCCTGCTTCCGGGGTTCACATCCCTGTACGCGGGACTTTCTTACAGGCTGTTTGATTATTTTTACAGAGATGAATTCAGGCCGTATATATTTGCGGGGTTTAATTTTCCAAATACGGACATTGGCTTTACCTTAAGCGCGGCACTGGAGCCGGATTATGAATATGATTCTTTGTTAAGAACAGGTATTTACCCTTCAATAAATATAAAACAGGATCTGTTCGGCGGTATGTTGTCCGCTTTGGCTGTTTATGCATATGATCCGGACAATCAAATTGATACCTTTGCCGATTTAAGAGGGTATTCTTCCGATATGAAAGGTAATTCAGGGACAAAAGTATCTGTTGAATATACATGCGTACTGTTTGAAATCAGAAAAGGGTTATGGAACCCGAATTTTTACCTTGAAGACGCGGCGGTAGAACTGTTTGCGGATGCGGCGTTCTCACAGTCTGAAACAAGGGCGTCATTCGGGGCGGAACTTCATCTGGAAATGTATTCGCTGTTTACTGTCCCTCTTGATGTGAAAGTTATGTGCGCTTACAATATTGACAGGTTTGTGACAACCGGATTTGGCATAGGGATATCCGGGCTGTGAAAAAAATTAAAAAAACATATATTGAAATAACTAACGCGTGTAATTTATCGTGTGATTTTTGTCCCGGTACAAACAGAAAAACTGAATATATGTCCGGGGAGATGTTTGGCATAATTCTTGAGCGTATTAAAGGCCACTCTGATAACCTGTATTTTCACGTGATGGGCGAGCCCTTGCTGCATCCGCGGCTTGGATTGTTTCTGGATATGTGCGCGCAAAAAGGGTTCAGGGTAAATTTGACCACAAACGGAATCCTTGCGGAGCGTTTAATTCCATATACGGATGCAAAAGCGTTAAGGCAGGTAAGTTTCTCGCTGCACAGCCTTGAGGGTAATAATGAAAGCAATACAGAGAATTATTTAAATACCATATTTGATTTTATTAGGGCGGTTAAGGGAAAAAATATTTCTGTATCTTTAAGGTTGTGGAATTTAATTGCTGATGAAAAGAACGGACAGAATCAGTCAATAATAGAGAGTTTTAAAAAGCGCCTTGGATACACCGGCGAAATACAGCAGGGCGAAACGCCTGTAAACGGGATAAAGATAGGCGATAAGGTTTTTTTAAAACAGGCGGAGAAATTTGAATGGCCTGACATTAACGGCAAAGAACTGTCGGGCGAAGCTTTCTGCTATGGGCTAAGGGATCAGGCAGCTATTCTTGTTGACGGCACTGTAGTGCCGTGCTGCCTTGACGCGCAGGGAGTAATAAACCTTGGTAATATTATTAAAACACCGCTTCAGGAAATAATTGACAGCCCCCGTGCTAAGGGTATTTATGAAGGTTTTACCCAAAGGCGCGCCGTGGAACCGCTGTGTCAAAGGTGTTCTTTCAGGAAAAGGTTTGATTATAAACTAAAAGCAGACGGAGGACGTGTGTGAATAATGCTTCTTCAAGAAAAGAGTGCCCAAGGTGCGGGATGGAATTAAAAGGCGGCGAGGATAAATGCCCGTCGTGCGGAAGGCCCATGATACTTGGAGCGGGAAATGTACAGGGCGTGGGCCCTGTTGAAAAACCCGTAAACTGCCCTGTGTGCAAGCTTCCTATATATAAAGCAAAAATTGCCGGAAGGGAAATGCTGCACTGCGCGGAATGTGAAGGCAGCGCTTATCCAAGGGACACCTTAATGAAACTTCAGGCGCTTGAAAAAAAGATAATTGACATAAGCGCGGAAGAACGCGATTACAGAAGGCCGCCATTTTTTGAAAAAAGGGAAAAACCGCCGTTTCTTATCTGCCCGTTCTGCGGCAAGAAAATGGCGGAGAAAAGATTAGGTCAGATGCAGGCGGATATGTGCACGGAATGTAAAGCGCTTTGGCTTGATGCCGGAAAAGAGAAACACATTAATGATATTTTAGGCGCTTATAAGATGTCTATAATGAATGCTTCGGGGAATAGCGGGGGTAGAAGGGAAAGAAGATAAGATTAAAAAAACTCCGGGCGGAAGTATTTACCGCCCGGCAGGGTAACATCAAAATTAAAGGGCCAGGTAAAGCCTTTTTAAAACGGAATCTATCCTTACTATTTTACCTTCTTCCTCGTAAGTCTTTTCCATGCTGTTCATCATCCTCTTTGCCGTGCTGTCGTTGCTGATAAGAATTTCTCTTTCTTCCATCGTGATTACACCCGGGCTGTAGCTGTTCCTGTCATTGTTCATGTTACACGCTCCTTTTAAATTTTTTTAGCATTTTAGCTATGTGATATTCCTGAATTTTGCTTGGGTAGTTGCGCCCGTTAAACCAGCGGTTAACAGTGCAGAAAGCCACTTCAAGTTTTTCCGCCAGTTCCATCTGTGAAATTTTCTTTTCTAACCTGTATTGTTCAAGTTCCTTTATCATATTCTTCATATATCAAGTTATAGCATTTTATAGCATTTATGTCAAGAGAAAAAAATATAAAAAATGAGGGACGGAAGGTCGGATGCACGGAGGGACAGAAGTAAAAATATCGAATTAAGCTATATGCAGTTAAGCAGAAGCGAAGAACAGGAGAAGCGAAAGATAGGTTTGGTAGACGCGGGTCTTTAGCCCGCGGTAGTTGATTGCAAAAAAACACGCGCCTTAAAAGGCGCCTCCGTGCATCTGTCCCTCCGTCCCTAGTGTCTTCAATAAATCTCTTTTAAAAATTTCAAAAAGTGATATTCTGTATGTGTTATAAAAATGGAAAAGGTGAGTAAATGAAAAACAGGATAATTAAAATGGCTTTAATTTTAATAACTGCCGCATTGATAATTCTTTTATTTTTAATTAAATGTGATAAAAATAAGTTTGCCCCGGGAAAAGATATACAGGAACCTGTTCCTGCGGCGGGCATGTATAAGACGGGGGATAAGGCAAGCTTCGTACTAAGGGATCATATACCGGGGGTTAAGACAAAGTATTCCGTATTTCTGCTGAAGACGGATTTTGACGGGAATCAGGCCTGGTTAAAGACATATGAGGCGAAAAATCCAAGGTGGGCGGAAGCTGTATTTGTGTCTGATAAAGGTCTTATAAAAATAATAGGAAGGCAATATGACACCGAATCAGGAGTTTCATTGCCTTATATTATAACCTGCGATGAAAACGGTGAAGCGGTAAGCGAAAGCGTCTTTGATGAAGAAAGTGTTGAAATAAAACTTGATAGCGGAGGAGCCGTTGAAGCCGGTGCTGTAAAGATACCAAGCCAGCCGGATACGGGTTATTATTATGAACAGGTGATGGCGGATAAATCCCTGCTGCAGAGATATTCGGGCATTAAATATTTTGAATGGGGTAATTACGGCGTTATTGACCCCGCTGGCAATATTTATGAATTAAACGGGGCGGAAACGCCCGGCGCGGAATTTCATGAAATGTCAGTGACAAAAAGAAGCGCTAAAGGCGGAACCGCATGGAATTTTGTTTATGGAGGCGGATACTTTGAGCGGGCTTATTCAATTTGCAGCGGTAGAAACGGCGGTGTTATTGCCGCGGGCGTTACCGAATCTTTCGGCTCTGGCGGATCAGATGCTTATCTTATAAGCATAGATGTTTCCGGAAACTGCATATGGGCGCGTTCAATAGGAACCGCGGGCGATGAAGCGGCGTACTGGATAGAAAAACAGGGCGATAATTCCGTTATAGCGGGGGTATCTTGCGGTGTAAATAGTACCTGTGATATAATGCTTTCATTGATTGATAAGGCGGGTGCACCTAAATGGATAAAGTATTATGACGCGGGCGCGGATGAAGCCGCTTACTATATTTCAAAAAACAAAGATGGCTATTTAATTACCGGGATATCCGGAAAATTTTAAGGGAGACATGCATGAAAAGAATTCTTTCTCTGGCAATGGCTTTGTTTTTAATTACCTCCTGCGCCACGTTAACTTCAACAAAGTATGACCCGGTTTTAATTCCGGAATCAATGGAAATGCAGCTTGGCCTTGCAACAAAGGCGCAGGTGGATGTGCAGTACAAAGCCCTTGCAAATACAACGGTTCAGTCTTATGTTTCGTCATTGGGAAAAAAACTTGCGGCAAACGCGCAACAAAGCTCTGTTAAATATACGTTTTCGGTTGTAGATTCCGCGGAAATAAACGCTTTTGCGGTGCCGGGAGGATTTGTTTATGTGACTTCGGGGATAATTAAAAATTTAAACGACGAAGCGCAGCTTGCCGCGGTTATAGGCCATGAAATAGGGCATATAGCAAAAAAGCACAGCGTAAAACAGATGCAGCGCCAGCTTGTGGCACAGTACGGCCTTGCCTATGTTGAAAATATGCTGTCTTCGGGGGAAGAAGGAGCGGCAAAATCACAGATTGCTTCAATGGTTTCCGCGATAGGGCTTAATTTTCTTTTTGCGAAAAATTCAAGGGAAAATGAATTTGAAGCCGATGAGCAGGGCGCTTTTCTTGCCTCGGCAGCGGGATATGATCCTAAAGCCATGATAGACGTTCAGGAACTTCTGTTAAAATTAAGGGTGTCAAAACCGGGTATTCTTGAACAGATGCTGTCATCGCACCCGATTTCGGAAGAAAGAATAGCGCACGCGGCTGAATATATTAACGCAAAAGGCCTTGCTTCAACCGCAAGAAACAAAGCTGCTTTTGATAAAATAAAGGCGGTGATAAAATAGCTATGAATAATAAAAAACGTATAATAATTGCCGCTATAGCTGTAATGCTTATTGCCCTGCTTCTTGTTTTGAAATGCGGCAGGGGGACGGTTAAACCGGATAAACAGGGGGATTCTCCCGCGGCTGAAGAAAATATTAAAACAGATGCGGCGGAAAAAAGCGGCACGGAAAAACCGGCTGATAAAGTTCCGTCAAACAAAAGCGGTGCTGCTGTAAATGTTAAAGTAACCGAAAAAGGCAAAATCTTTGAAGTTGTAAAAGACGGCAAGACTGTCATAAATAAGCAGGCCGGCGATAAAGAAGGCTTTAAACTTGTGCCGCCGGGTACGGATAAAACAAATCCGGAAGTTTTTGCCGATTTAACAGGCGATAAAAAGCCGGATTTTGTACTTCAGTCATATTCGGAAAAAGACAGCTGTTCCAATATATATTCGGTATTTTCCGCCGAAGATGATTTTAAGATGATGGCGGAAATAAAGGGGTTAAGCGAAGGGATTTCTTTTAAGGATTTGAACGCGGACGGAGTGCCGGAACTTATCGGCAATGACTGCACGTTTTTAAACTGGTGGGCAAGTTTTGGCGGCGATACCGCGCCCAAAGTGATTCTGGAATATAAAGACGGCGCTTATCTTATTGCGGCCGGCCTTATGAAACAATCACCTCCTCTTGACGAAGAGATGCGCGAATACGCGGAAAAAAATAAAAACGAATTTATATCGTATGTCTGGGAATATATGTTAAACCTTATTTACGGCGGCAACGGCGACAAAGCGTGGGAATTTTATGATATGGTTCAATGGAATGAAGACTGGGAAAGCGCGATGACGGAAGCCGGACGCAGTACGGACGGTACGGATAAAGGTGATTTTTTAGAAGCATTTAAAGAACATCTGTCCACAAGCCCTTATTGGGAAGAGATAAAGAAAATGAATAACTGGGATCTGGAAGGGCAGATGCTTTAGGATGAAAAAATAAATGGTAAAACCAAAACTTTATATCAGTAAATGTATAGAGACATGCGCCTGCAGATACGACGGGCAGAAAGTTAACAGTGAATTTGTGTCAAAGTTGTTTAAATATGTTGATGTTGTAACTGAATGCCCGGAAACCGCTATCGGCCTTGGCGTTCCCAGAAAAACCATCCGCATAATATCAAATGATTCAAAGATGACAGACCTGCGCCTTGTGCAGCCGGAAACCGGCGGGGATTTTACCGATAAGATGAATGCGTGGTCCAAGTCGTATCTTGAAAATCTTGGAGAAGTGGATGGGTTTGTCCTGAAATCCAAATCCCCGTCTTCGGGGTTTAAGGATGTTAAAATATACGCGAAAGGCCCCAATGGTATGATGCTTACAAAAAGAGGGGCCGGTTTTTTTGGCGGTAAGGTTCCCGCGTATTATCCGGGAATTCCGGTTGAAGATGAAGCAAGGCTTTTAAACGCGGCTATCAGAGACCACTTTTTGAAATCGGTCTTTGCTATTGCGTCTTTAAGGGATGTTATAAAAAGCGGTAAAATTGCGGAGCTTGTCGGCTATCATTCACGGAATAAATTATTGTTTATGTCGTATAATCAGACGGTCATGAGAAAAATGGGAAGGATTGTTTCGGCGCCGGGAGGTAAGAAGTTTAAAGAAATATGCAGCCAATATATGGAAAATCTGTTAATTCTTTTATCGCATCCTCCAAAAATTTCAAATAACGTTAACACCATGATGCATGCTTTTGGATATTTTAAAACCGGTTTATCGCCGGAAGAAAAGGCGTTTTTTCTTCAGGTGCTGGGAAAATATCAGAAAGGCAGGGCAATACCGGCATTGCCGCTTAACCTTTTAAAACTGTTTGCTGTAAGGTTTAATGAAGAATATCTTTTAAACCAGACTTTTTTTGAGCCTTATCCGGAAGAACTTGCGGGCGGAGATTAATCGTATTTATGATACAGAAAGAACGCGTTAAAAAGCTGAATGGCAGCCCCGAAACAAAAGGCAAATATGTGCTTTATTGGATGCAGGCGTCACAGCGCGCCGAATACAATTACGCGCTGTCTTATGCCGCGCAGAAGGCAAATGAATTAAAACTCCCGCTGCTGGCCATATTTGGCCTTACCTTTAATTATCCATCAGCCAATTACAGGCATTACGCTTTTATGCTGCAGGGTTTAAAAGAGACACAGATTTCACTTAAGAAAAAAGGCATAAAACTGGCCATAATAAAAGAAAGCCCCGAAAAAGCGGCTGCTAAATACTCGAAAAATGCCTCCTGTGTTGTTACGGATGCCGGATATACAAGGGTACAAAGGCGGTGGAGAAAGACGGCCGCCTTAAAAATTAATTGCGCTTTTTATCAGGTTGAAACAGATGTGATTGTTCCTGTTGAAACCGCCTCGTCAAAAGAAGAATATGGTGCGGCAACAATAAGAAGAAAAATAAATGTCCTCCTGAACGACTACATAATCCCTTTTAAAGAGGTAAAACCAAAGCTATCATCGCTTAATATAAAGGCCGAAGCTGCGGATATCGGCGATTATCATTCTGTGCTTGCGTTATCCGGGTTGGATAAAGATGTTAAACATTCTGCGATATATACGGGCGGAACATCAGAGGCAAAGAAACACCTTAAAGATTTTATAGAAAATAAGCTGCACTTGTACGCTGATTTTCGCAGCCATCCGGATAAAAACATAGAATCAAATTTAAGCCCTTATCTGCACTTTGGGCAGATATCTCCTCTGTATATTGCCGTTGAAGTGCTTAAAACCGGAGGGAAGGTGGCAGGCAAGTTTCTGGATGAACTTATTATAAGGCGCGAACTTGCCGTTAATTTTGTCTATTACAATAAAAATTATGAAAATACTGAATGCCTGCCAAACTGGGCAAAAGAGACGCTGCGGATTCATTCGGTTGATGAAAGGCCTTATGTATATACCCTTAAACAGCTTGAAACGGGCGCCACGCATGATAAATACTGGAATGCGGCGCAGTCGCAGATGGTAATAACAGGAAAGATGCATAATTATATGAGGATGTACTGGGGCAAAAAAATAATAGAGTGGTCAAAAACCCCGGAGCAGGCTTATAATAAAATGATTTATTTGAATGATAAATACGAACTTGACGGGCGTGACCCCAACAGCTATGCGGGTGTTGCGTGGTGTTTTGGCAAACACGACAGGGCATGGCCGCAGAGAAAGATTTTTGGAAAGGTTAGGTATATGAATGACAAGGGGCTTGAAAGAAAATTTGATATGGACACTTACGTTAAAATGTGGAATATTAATCGGGCAGGCATTCATAATAATACTAAAGGGGGTAAGTGAAATGGAAAAGAAAAAGATTGTAATTGTCGGAGCGGGCCCCGGCGGCCTTACGGCAGGAATGATACTTAGGCACCGCGGTTTTGATGTGACTATTTATGAAAAAGCCGGCGTTGTAGGCGGGCGTAATGCGGCTATTAAACTTGGACAGTATACTTTTGACACAGGCCCCACCTTCCTTATGATGAAGTTTATTCTTGATGAGATGTTTGCTGAAACCGGAAGAAAGTCGGAAGACTACCTTAAATTTCATAAACTTGACCCTATGTACAGGTTAAAGTTTACGGATAAGCAGATTCTTGTCACTGACAACCATGACAAAATGGAAAAAGAGATTGAAGAAATATTTCCGGGTCAAGGCAAAGGATTAACGTCATATTTAAAAAATGAGGAAAAAAGGTTAAAATACCTCTTTCCGTGCCTGCAGAAACCGTATTCTTCAATATTTGATATGATGAAAAACCCGCTTTTAAAAGCGCTTCCGCATCTGGACCTTGGCAAAAGTGTTTTTAACGCGCTTGGAAAATATTTTAAGCCGGAAAAATTAAGGTTTGTCTTTACGTTTCAGTCTAAATACCTGGGCATGTCAGCGTGGGAATGCCCGGCCGCTTTTGCCATGATTGCTTATATAGAACATAAGTGGGGTATTTATCACGTAATAGGCGGGCTGAATAAGATTTCAGACGCTATGGCAAAGGTTTTTGAAGAAGAGGGCGGAAAATTAAAGCTTAATACCCCCGTGAAAAGAATTATTAACAGCGGCAAAAAAGCCACGGGCGTTGAACTTGAAGACGGCACAATAGTAAACGCGGATGAAGTGATAGTTAACGCGGATTTTTCCTATGCCGCTACCGCCTTAATGGATAAAAAGCATGTGAAAAAATACAGCCCCGAAAAGCTTGCCAAAAGAAAATACTCCTGCTCTATATTTATGTTATACCTTGGGGTGAAAAAAAAATACGACATGCCTCATCACAATGTTTTCTTTGCTGAAAAATACAGGGAAAACGTGGAAGACATATTTAACCGGCTGAAACTGTCTGACCAGATATCATTTTACGTGCAGAACGCCTCTATAATTGACCCTACGCTTGCGCCGGAGGGCAAATCAGGCATTTATATACTTGTGCCGGTTGCCAGTTTAAAAGGTAATATTGACTGGAAGAAAGAAAAAGACGCGTTTAGAAAACGCGTGCTTGAAGAAGTGGTAAAAAAGACAGAGATGAAAGACCTTATGGATAATATAGAAGAAGAAAGGATTTACACGCCTGAAACCTGGCGCGACGACCTGAATGTGTATTATGGCGCCACGTTTAACCTTGGCCACAACCTTACGCAGATGCTGTATTTAAGGCCGCGTAATAAGTTTGAATGCCTGGACAACTGCTACCTGACAGGCGGCGGCACGCACCCGGGAAGCGGGCTTCCGACAATTTATGAATCCGGAAGGATTGCCGCAAATATGATAAGTAAAAAGCACGGGGTAAAATATATAGAACCCTCATCGCTTGATAATAAAATTTAAGGAGAGTCAGATGAAAAAGTTACTGTTGCTGTTTGTTTTAATTTCTGTTTTTGTGCTTTCAGTTTCCGCGGAAAATGTTTTTAAATACATTCCTTACAAAAGCGCTTCCTGGGAAGTAAAAACTGTTGTTGAAGGCGCATACCCGATGAAAATGGACCAGAAAGTATTTTATAAGAGTAATAAGATGAGGATAGAAGGTATTTATAAAAACCCGGATTCGGGCAAAAACGAAGAACAGGTAATAATTGTAACAAATGAAGCAACGTACATGTACATGCCGCAGAGCAAAAGCGGTTTTAAATACTCAAATAAAAGCGACGCCAATCCGCAGAAGATTTCAAACGTACAGGCACAATACAGGGATAAAGCAAAAAAAACCGGCTCTGAGAAAGTTAACGGCGTTATGTGCGAAATATGGCAGTACACTGTTGATGAAGACGGGGGCGATATGAAAGTTAAAGAGTGGAGGGGGAAAGACGGTTTTATTTACAGGACGGTATCAGAAACTTTAAAAGGGGATAAGTCAAAGTACACAAGCGATGTTATATCACTGAAAAAAGATGTTAAACTGGCAGATTCGCTTTTTGAAATTCCCGGCGATATAAAAATGGTTGATATGGAAAATTTGTTAAAAGGCATGCAGCCGGATGTTAAAAAGGCAGGAAATAAAAAAGCCGCGCAGGATGACAGCGTGGATGAAGATGAAGATGTGGGCGGTAAGATGCAGGAAAAAGCGGCGCAGGAAGCGGCTGACATGCTTAAAGGAATGTTTGGACAATAAGTCCGCAATTAAAATACGGAGGATAAGATGAGCGAGAAAATATTATGCGCCAAGTGCGGCAAACAGATGGTGTTAAAGCAGGGAAAGTTCGGCAAGTTCTTCAGCTGCACGGGATACCCTGACTGCAAAACAAGTATGCCTTATCCGGGGCAGAAAAGGCTCCCGCAGGGCGAGGAAATTTCATATGTGCGCGGCTGGTGGAAACAGCAGGCCTCAACAATGGTGTTTTTTGTGGGTAAAGAAGAAGTGGCAAAATGGATATATGATAAAGACGGCAATATAACAAAAGAAGGCAAAGTTATAGACGGAAAAATCTGTACCTTTCATTCAAACTGGTCGCTAAAGTCCGATATGACCGCTGTTAATAATGTGCTTGAAGGCCCTTTTGAAACTTATGATGAAAATGGCGCCATTGTGGAACGCGGTATTTATAAAAACGGGCAAAAACAGGTGCTTTCAGCAGATTCAGACGATACGCTTGCGGTTGACAGCGAACCTTCCTATGACAGCTTTAATGACCTTGAAAAGTCTGTTCCTGTCGCGCCGGAAGTTGTTAAAGAAGAAGCTGATGATTTTGACGGTATCCCAAAAAAAGATGACGAGGATCTGCCGTTTTAGAAGGCCGGTTTAAACATATAAACAGGAACTTTTCCCGCTAAAACTTGTCATATGATGCAAGGGGCATAAAAACTGATTAAGTTTTAGCGGAGGTTCAGATGAAAAAAACTGCAGGAATTCTGTTTTTAGTTTTCATTTGTTTATTTATATTAAGTACCGGCTGTAATCCTAAAAGAAATCCCACAACACCGGATTTAACGCCGATTATTCCCGGAATTTCCACGCCTGTTCCCACACCGACTGCGGTTGTGATATGTACGCTGCCTGATTTTACAATTACCGGTATGGCACAGGGGTTCAGCGGTGTGACGATTGGATGTGTGGAAGATTACAACCATCCCGGATTTATTGTTTATCTGAAAAATCAGGGTTGTGCGGCGGTTACGGGTGCTGTTTCGTTAAATGTAAACGGGGTTATAATTAACTACGCGTACAACGGCGGGCTTGCACCGGGGGAAACAGAAAGCATCTGGGTTGAAAACGCGCCGGCATCCGGTTCTATGATGAGCGCGATAGTTGACCCTTCCAATAATTTACCTGAAAGCAATGAAACAAATAATTCTTTTCAGGATTATGTGCTGACATTAACGCCTCCTCCTACATGTATACAATCGGCTACAATCACACCAACTTCAACTTACACTTCAACGCCTACATTATTCGTTTTGACAACAACACCTTCTGTGACACCTACCGGCAGCCACACAACAGGCGGGCCGGATCTTGTTGTTATATCGGTTATAACTCAGCTTGAATTCCCGGACAGCTGCACAGACGGGGACGAAGGCGGAGTGGGTACACGGGTTGTAATAAAAAATATCGGCGATGCTGATGCTGTAGGGTTTATTGACATAGCAATGACAGGCCATGGCACGCAGCAGGTTACCGGGGCGATGATGCCCGGAGCGGAAAGAACGGTATTTTTCTCCGGCACGTCATGGCCGAACAATTCTGTAATAACCGTGGATTCAACTTCAAATATAGCAGAGACGGATGAGACGAATAATGTTTTTGATTCTGTTGTCCCGATTTGCACACAGCCGCCGACGTGTGTTAATACACCGGATATAACAAATACGGTTACTGCGACACCGACAGTTACCGCAACCATAACCATGACGCCGACAATAACTCCGGCTGTGGCATGCCTTACGGCGAAAATCAAATCCGACAACAGGTACAATGAATTATATACAAATATAAATTTTACAGGTTCGTGTGTTGCCGCAAATCTTCAATATAGAATTGCGATTTATGACGGCGCTGATAATCTTATCACCACGAAAACTGCTTATTCGGGTTATGGAGGAGTGCTTAGATATATTTATACTTCAACAGGAAGTGATAATATAAGCGCGCCATGGCATGTTGCCATAATGTTACCGTCTTACAATCCTCCTGCGGTTTATAATGCATCTGATGCGGGTTTTGAGGATATTTGTGAATTTACAGTAATGGTAAGCGCTCCCGCACCCACGCCGACACTGCCGTGTACAAATATGGTTGGTGTTTACCACGGGCAATTAACTCTGATTAAATACTTTAACTATAAACTGAATGACTGTAATGCATTTACCATAAAAGTTGATTACTGTACCGAAAATACCCGCGTTGCTTTGTATGACGCGGGGAACAATCTGCTTAAAACAGAGCTGTTAACCTGTCAGACACCTGGAATGTCGGCCGTGCAGATGTTTTATCATATAGCGGGAACAGAGGTTCCCGGGATATGGTATATTGATTTGTATGGTGAATCAGATTCTGTACCTGCAGTCAGGACTACCGGCGGTACTATAAGTTCCTGCCCCGAAGGTTCTTTGATTGTAGAATAACCCTTAAAAATATAGTGTTTATAAAAGGCAGGGCATAACAAGCCCTGCCTTTTTCATTGGAAAGTTTTGGCATTGGGCTTTGTAAATTTACTTTTTGAATTTGATTAATATTCTTAGGCAATATAAAGATTGATTTCACCGCTACATGTGTCTGGGGAATAAGGATTTAGTAAAAGAAATTAGTGAATTCCACGGCGCCAAAATAATTCGTTGTGGATTTCCTTTATTGATATTTCAGTATTTAAATAGTAAAATAAGAAACTAATATAAGAGGAGGGTTCCATGAAAAAATACATTTTTATATTCTTTATCCTGCTGACCACTGCTGCTTTTAACCTTTACGGGGCAACAACCGACACGCAAACCGGAAAAATGAGCATAAATCTTGAAGTTGCCGACCCGGGCGGTACCGATACTGTGACAAGAATGGTAACCTTACAACATATCAAAGCGTCTGAAATAGAACCTTTCATAAAAGCAAGGCTGTCTATTTATGGGGCTGTACAGACCAATGACGCGATGAATATGCTAATAATAACCGACAAATTAAACAAGGTGAACGACCTTGAGGCTGTGGTAAAACGTCTGGATGACAGAAAGTTGAAAAATTTCATGAGGCTTGAAACCGAGATTATACAGATAAAGAACCTTCAGGCACGTGCGCTTGTCGACCTGATACGCGAAAGGTTGTCAGATACGGCCATCGTAAAGGTAGATTCCAATCTTAACACGCTTCTTATCACTGACGTAAAAAGCAAAATTGAACAGGCAAGGGAACTGATAGAAAAACTTGATGTTCCGGTAAAACAGGTGATGATAGAAGTAAAAATAGTTGAAGTCTCCAATGATGAAGATTCAAAGATAGGCATTGATTGGAGGACCCTTCTGGAGTCAGTTTCAGCCGGTGCTGAAACAAGCATAAGAAACTTGTCTCAGATAGGACAGGTTAAAGTTGAGAATGGATCCCTGCCGGTCACCGAAGCGAAATATAAAATGACAGACAGTTACGGGCCGCAGAACTCGATAGGGGTAAAAATGTCAATGAACGGCATTAACAGCATCATAGGAATTCTTACAAAGGAAGGAAAGGTAAAGGTTATTTCAAGCCCAAGGGTAGTGGCTTCAAATAATAAATATGCCTTCGTGGACACGGGGTCACGGTATTACCATAAAAGCTTGAACTCTCAAAACCAGAATGGTAGTAGTTCCGGTTACCCGCAGGATACGGATATTAGTTTTAATTCATCAAGCACCAACGTTTCTGTTAATACGAATAATGGCGCTTATTCCAATTCTAATTTCAGTTCCAATCAGAATTACAACTATAATTACATCAGCACCGGCATCTACCTTAGAGTTTTGCCAAGTATAGTATCCGACAATGTGGTTACGCTTGATATTAATGCCAGGATAAGTGACGTTATCAGCTGGGCGCCGGACGGATTCCCCATAGTCTCAAATAACGAAACCAACAGCGTAATTACAATCAAAGACGGCGAGTCGTTCATACTTGGGGGACTGAAAAAAGAGTCCACAGCGGAAATTGTGGACAGGATACCCCTGCTTGGGCATATACCGGTGCTGGACCTTATTTTTGCAAGCAGAAAAACCGTCAAGATTTCAAATGACGTAGTAATATTCATATCCCCGACCATACTGGCCGATCCAAACAAAGCCGCGGACACGGCGCCGGAAAAAGAACCGGCCGGAGCCGCACAAAATATCAATACCGCGCCTTAAGTTTAAGATGCGCTGAAATCCTGTTTGCGAAATGCGCTTGATAATTATACAAGGTCTTTTAACCGTAGAATAACCCTTAAAAATATAGTGTTTATAAAAGGCAGGGCGTAACAGGCCCTGCCTTTTTCATTTAATATTATCCTTGATTTTTTACATAGGCAGGAGTAATATATTAATGTTTTTTGAAGCTTATCAGCAAAACTGATATCCTGAAACAAACAATTTTACTATTTATTGTTTAATTTCTATAC
>JAFGWA010000060.1 GCA_016937715.1 Candidatus Goldiibacteriota bacterium | reverse complement strand
TGTCCCTACGAGAGAAAGTGCAAAGACAAGAATGTGTTTTAGAAGTGTTGTAAGATTTTGTAGGGACAGCGCTCCTGCGCTGTCCGATCTTAAAAAAATGAAATGTATGCGTAAAAAGGAAATTTATGAAAAAACTTGAATCCAATATCCCAAAAATGTATGTCTTAAGATTTTTCTTAAGCTTCTGGCTTATAGTGCCGGTTATGGTACCGTTTTATAAAGAATGCGGCCTGTCTTCGGTGCAGGTACTTGTGGTGCAGGCCATTTTCAGCATAGCAATGCTTTTGTTTGAAATTCCAACCGGATATTTTGCTGATGCTTTTGGCAGAAGAAAAGCCATCATTGCGGCGTCTTTTTTATTACCTGCGGGGCTCTTGGTATATTCACTTACTTCAAGTTTTCTTATGTTTTGCCTTGCGGAAATTTTTATAGCAGCGGCTTTTGTCCTGCGTTCCGGCACGGACTCTGCTGTTGTATATGACACCCTTTTTAAGCTTAGCAGGGAAAAAGAGTATATGAAGATAGACGGCAGGGCGGGGTTATCAGAAAGGGTGGGGGATGCCCTTGCGTCCGTACTTGGCGGTTTATTATCCGTAGTATCGCTGCGTTTTCCATTTATAGTCAATATTTTCACTTCGGCATCCATGATACCTGTGGCGTTTTCAATAAAGGAGCCAAATGGTATTTCGCCGGGAAAGAAAAATCATGTTGCGGAATTAAAAAGGGCGGTAAAGTACAGCCTTACACACCCGGAAGTCCGCGCGCTTTCACTGCTTTTTGCTGTTGTGTTTGGTATCAGTGTTGTCGGAATATGGACTTATTTCTTTTTTTACAGGAAACATGATATATCCATAATGTGGTTTGGAATACTTCACGCTGTTTTTGGCCTTGCAAGCGGGCTTGGTTCTTTTGTGGCGCATAAACTTGAAAAAAACGCAGGCAAAAAAGCATCCTTATATTTTTTAATATTTCCCGGCATATCATTCCTTGTTTTGGCTTACGCAAATCTGATAACATCATTGCCTTTTATAATGGCAAACGGATTCTTTTTGGGATTCGGAATCACAATAATTATTACGTATATAAATGACCTGACAGAAAGTTCAATCCGCGCCACTGTGTTATCGGTTGCGGGCATGGCAAAAGGGCTGCTGTTCTCGCTGATGGCTGTGGTTACTGGATACGTTATGGATTTATATACCCTTGGATGCGCCCACCTTTTTCTTGGGATTTCGTATATAATAATGTATACGTTTGCCATACTTGAACTTCACAGAAGGAAGGTTATATGAAACACCATGAATATTATATGAAAGAAGCGCTGAAAGAAGCGGCAAAAGCGGCAAAAAAAGACGAAGTGCCTGTTGGTGCTGTTATAGTGTCGGACGGCAAAATAATCGCACGCGGGCATAATCTAATAAGGTCTAAAAAAGACCCATCTGCCCACGCTGAAATGATTGCGATAAAAAAAGCGGCAAAAAAAATGGACAACGAAAGGTTGAACGGGTGTGTCTTGTATGTTAATATAGAGCCTTGTTGCATGTGTGCGGGAGCAATACTCCTGGCAAGATTGCACTCCGTAGTATATGCCGCAAAAGAGCCTAAAACAGGTGCTTGTGGAAGTGTTCATGACGTTTTAAACAACCCTAAAAGTAATCATAGGGTTACAATTGTAAACGGCATTATGGAAAATGAAAGCGCGGATTTATTAAGATCTTTTTTTAAAAAAAAGAGAGAATTACGTAAACAATGAAGCGGAGAGGTGGCAGAGCGGTTGAACGCGCCTGATTCGAAATCAGGTGTCCTCGCAAGGGGATCGGGGGTTCAAATCCCTCCCTCTCCGCCAAAAGATATAATAAGAAAGGGATTTGAATGACGTATGCCGCATTCTGTGAATGAAAAGCGAAACGGAGTGAGCGTCAGGCATACGGCGGGGTCGAAGAGGAGTAGTAGCAACGAGGTGACCAAATCCCTCCCTCTCCGCCAAAACATGTAATTAAACTTGATAATAGCTTTATAATATGATAATTTGTGAAAGCAATAAATATCAGTGGGGCAGTAGCTCAGCTGGGAGAGCGCGGCGTTCGCAACGCCGAGGCCGGCGGTTCGATCCCGCTCTGCTCCACCAATGAAATAATATAGCCCCAAAAAGGGCTTTTTTTATTAGGAATTATGTACGGAGAGATGTCCGAGCGGTTGAAGGAGCACGCCTGGAAAGCGTGTAGGCTGAAAGGTCTCGTGGGTTCGAACCCCACTCTCTCCGCCATTTTTTTTTGTGAACCCTTACGACGAGAGTTGTGTTTAATTTTGACTTGAGTAGAAGGGGGGGCGAACTCAGAGGTGTAAATTGAAGAAATATCTCTTAATCCCGTTTTTATTGTTTGTAGTTGTCGGAGTCATTTTATTCTTGAAACAAACAACACATTGGCCAGTGGACAAGCTTTCTGATCTGCAAAGACGGATTAACTCGCAAGTGAATGCCACAAACAAAACAGGTCAGGATAGCAAGATCTCTTTTGCAGTTAGTGAATCGAACGTAGTTTTGATTATTAGCCCTCCATATGCCAAGATTTCCGATATCGGTAAGGATATTTTAAATCCTGTTTTGTTTGGTGAGTTGCAGTCTTTTGTGGATTCTCAGGAAACAGGTCATTTGTTTTATGTTAAGAATGGACAACTTATTGATCATCGCTTGCTCTCCGGCCTTGTCGAGCCGATTTTAGGAATGAGTATGCGAAAGGATACGGTTTTTTTAATAAGCCGTAAATCGACATCAGGTCGACCTGTTAGGATTGAAATTCTAAATCAGTAAGGTTTGTTAAAAATCGGTTCGCCTAAGGCGATAAGCCAACATATACTTTTTTTGCGGTAGATCTTTATAAGTAATGGGATTTTAGGTGGTTGTAGGGTTTGATTTCTGTACATGACTACCTGACATTTTTTTGGGGAGCGAAAATCTGAATTCTATCTTTTATAAATACAATTCTTCTGTTATCATATAGATATAAATCAAAAGGCGGGGAGTTATGACGGAATTACTGGACAGGCTTCATATATCTGTATTGCTGCTGGCGGAACTGGCGTTAATCTTTCTTTTGGTTATTTCAGCGTGGGCGGTTATTCACGTTATTATGTATAAGCGTGATTCGCGGTCTGCCGCGTCGTGGCTTGCTGTTATTATCCTTTCACCGCTTGTAGGCGCCATATTATATTATCTTTTCGGGGTAAACAGAATTCAAAGAAAGGCCAGCAGATTAAAGAGAGATGAATTTTTTTTAAGCTGGCTGAAACCGGAACTTGGCGATACGGAATACATCCGTAAAAGGATATCATACGCGCTTCCCAGAAAGATGCCGCATAATATCCTTGATTTGATAAGAAGCGGGGATGCGGTTCTTGCCGCGCCGTTGGTGCCGGGAAACTGCGTGACTGTCCTGGAGAATGAAGCTGCTTTTGCCGCCATGCTTCGCGGTATAAGGCGCGCCAAAAAGACTATAACCCTGCAGACGTATATTTTTGACAATGACGCAATCGGACGGCTTTTTGCGGCCGCGCTGGCAGATGCGGTTGAAAGGGGCGTGGCGGTAAGGGTGCTGATAGATAATGTCGGCGCGCATTATTCAAAACCCACGATAGAGAATTTACTGAAAGAAAAGGGCATCCCGCATGCTTTTTTCATGAAAGCCAATATGCCCATAAGCTTTCTGTTTTATAATTTAAGGTCGCACAGGAAAATAATGGTGGTGGACGGGCAGGAAGCATATATCGGCGGCGCAAATATAAGAGAGCAGATAGGGGCGGACGGAAAAGTAAAACTTAAAGATATTCATTTTATGTTCAGGGGCCCGATAGCTTCAGAATTTCAGAAAGTGTTCGCTGAAGACTGGGAATTTACCACCCGCGAACAGCTTAGGGGAAAAGGGTGGGTTTCGTCGGTAAAAAGAAAAGGAAATGTTCATGTAAGGCCTGTTCCGGGCGGGCCTGACCGTAATCTGGAAAAAAATATGTGGGTTATGATGAACGCCATAGCAAACGCAAGAAAAAGCATTCACATTCAGACGCCTTATTTTATTCCCGACCCGCAGGTAATAAGCGCGCTGTCGCTTGCCGCTCTGCAGGGGATTGAAGTCAAGATACTTGTGCCGCATAAAGGCAATTTAAAGTATGTGCAGTGGGCTATGGACGGAACGCTGTGGCGCGTCATAGAAAAAGGGTGCCGCGTATACAGGTATGACGGGGTGTTTGACCATTCAAAGATAATGACTGTGGACGGGCTCTGGTCGTATGTGGGATCGTCCAACTGGGACGCAAGAAGCATGAGGCTTAACTTTGAAATTGACGCGGAATGTTATGATAAGGAGCTGGCGCGTGAACTGGATAAAATTTTCCTGCGCAAAGTGGCAGCCGCGCATGAACTGACCCTTATTAAATCAAGGTCCGGCCCGTTTATGAAAAGGTTCAGAAATAATATTGCCAGGCTGTTCAGCCCGTACTTATAAGACTGGATGCTTGGAAGGTTGGATGCTTGGACGCTTGGTTAAAGCAAAACTGCGAAACTAAAATACCCGAACTAAAGCGAATTTATGAGCACAAGCAAGCGGGTAAAGGCCTGCAGCTAAGTTTAAGGATGCACGAAGGATCGGAAGTAAAAATAAACATATAATACAACTACCGCGGGCTAAAGACCCGCATCTACCACTTCGTAAATTCAAAAACCAAAACAGGGGTTGGGTGTGTTTTTTCAGTGCATGCCGCATAAGTTTAGTATTTATACAGCAGGAGGAGTTTAATGCCACGACGGCAAATTCGGATGTGAGCAAACCTGCGATTGCCTATGACTTTAACCATCTGTAGATTTCAAGTTTATCCGGATACAAGATTACCAATTTGCGGCGTGTACTGAAAAAATATACCCAATCCCTGTAAAACCGAAGATCAGATGGTCAAATGGTTAGAGAGCCGTAAGTGTTAGCCAAGCATACAACCATCTAACCTTCCAAGCATCATCATGATTTCCCTGTCTTCCATTGACACCCCCGTCTTTTTTATAGTAAAATACTGTAAATATAAGAGTAAAATCAGTCAGGAATTCAGGAGGTTATTATGTCAAATGAAGATGATATATTAGGGCGTTATGGAAGGCAGTTTGCCGCGGGTGAATATATATTTAAGGAAGGCGCTGTAGGCGAAGAAATGTTTATTATCCATACAGGCTCGGTTAAAATAACAAAAAAAACTGATGACGGCGAAAAGACGCTTGTCACGCTTGGTGCGGGTGATTTTTTCGGTGAAATGGCTGTAATAGATAAGGATGTACGTTCGGCGTCCGCGATTGCGGCATCAGACACGGTATGCATAGCTTTAAATGAAGAACTTTTCGAACAGCAGATGCAGAGGAACGCGAAAATAGTAAAAAAGATTTTAAAGAATATGAGCGCCAGAATTCGTTCCATGAACGAACAGCTTAAAAACCTTACCACCAAGGATTTCAATATGCGCGTGGTAAATACCCTTTTAATGCACGTTTCCAAAAGCGGCGATAACTCGGTTACATCCCTCAATTCGCTTGTAACAGAAACAGCCATGGATGAAAATAAGCCCAAGCTGCTGGAAATACTTGGCGCCATGGAAAAAGCAAAAGTTATAGAAATTAACGGCGACAGTATAGTGGTAAGCAGCGCTGAAAATATCGGCAAGTACAAACAGTATCTTGAAATGAAAAAAGCTTTCGGAGAAATATAATTTCTGACGGCATACGGGGATATAAGATTGCCTAAAAAAATCGTTTATGCGGCCGCGGCCGTAATTGCTGTTGTTTTATATGTATTTTTTGCGGATTATCTTTTATCACTTTCGCTTAAGGCTGTAAGCGCCGCCGCCGGAAACGAAATAAATGAAAAGGTTATTTTCATTAAAGGTAACTTTAACGCGGAATCTTCCGCGGCTTTTATCAAAAAAACAGGGGAACTTAAAAATTCCGTCACTTTGTTTATGCCGGATATTTTTTCCAGAACGCCGGGGGATTTTATGGCCGGTGAAGACTTTAACGGCCTTGAAAACGCGCAGAAGAAATATCAGGATTTTTCTTTTCTTGTGGCGGAAGCGGAAGGTTTTGTGCCGGTTGTTTATAACAGCTACGGCGAAACAGGCGAGGATATTTCACAATATGTTTATTTCAGCGGGGCAAAGTATAAAGGCAGCCCGCGTTTATTTTCGGCAGGCAAAATAGAAAACAAAAGGCTGTGGCTTTCTTCCAGAAATGCAGGTTTTTTCAGCGGATTTAAATATACACCTTTTAAAATACCCGCTTTATATTCGGTTAAAGGCGGCATAATAATATCCGCGCCCGCGGAAGCGTTAAGAAAATATTATAAGCTTCCCAGAAGCAGGATAGGTATTGAAGACGGAAAGTTAAAAATAGGGGATATCACGGGGGCTGCCCTTAATTCAACGGGCGAAATGGCTGTGCCTGTTTATGCCGGCAAACCGGAAGTTATGGGCCCGGATAAATTCATAGCAATGGACGTGGAGGAAGCGGACAACAGGATAATAATAGTTTCTGACAGTGATTCCGATGTATATTCAATGCAGGCGGCAGGGGCTGCCGTTTCTATGATGCTTGACAGGGGAAAGATAACTTTTGACAGGGTAATTAACTATATAGCCGCCGCGCTTATTATGCTGCTGGCGGCAGGCGCTTATTTCAAATTCGGAATAGGGGCGGGATTTCCGCTCTTTGTTTTTATACAGTTTGCTTCTGCTGCCGCTTTTTACTGGCTTTATGTTTCCGGTATTTATGGCGACTATCCCGCGGTCTCTTTCGGCAATATAATGGCCTTTGTGCTTATTTATGGATATAAAGCCGGCAGTAAGAAAAGGGAAATGGAAAAAAGAAAAAGTTTTTTGCGGCAGGCTATGCCTGAAGGCGCCGCGGAGCGGTTTGTAAAAAGGAACAGCGATATTAAATTAAGAAACACCTGGCTGAAAGCGGATGTGGTTTATTTTATTTTTGGCCTGTCGCATGATGACCCCGCTGATTTAAAAAAGGATTTTCAGTTTATACAGAAAATACTGCACAATAACTTTAAGGACGTACTTACAAGCGCTTCAGGAAGCGGGGAACTTACTGCAGTTATTTTTGGGGAAGCGGACAGAAAAAAGGTAGTTGAAATTCTGGGAACGGTAAGGGATGAGATAAAATCAGGTGATTTTAATATTCTTATTAACACAACTGAAGTTTATGTGTTTGACAGGGGCGGGGAGCTGGCTTTTCTGGAAAAAGATGCTGATATCAGAAGAAAGGCTTATATTCTGCCCTTAAAAAAATATATGCTTGTGGCGGAAAAAGAGATACAACAGTACGTTAATATAACAAAGTTTCAGCAGATACCGGGTTACGAAAATTCAAAGTTTTTTAACCTGGCGGGGCTGCGCGGGGAGGCGTGAAAATGAAAATAAAAGTACTGGGGTGTTATGGCGGGCAGCTGCCGGGCAAGCACAATTCAGGTTTTATTTTAGACGGGGAACTTTTAATAGACGCGGGCACTATAGCGCTTAATTCAACAATTGAAGAACAGCGCGGCATTCGCAGCGTCCTTATTTCGCACTCGCATATGGACCATATCGGGGGGCTTCCGTTTTTTGCTGTTAATATTGTAAGCAATAAAGCTGACACCGTAAAAATCGCGGCGTCGGAATTTACGATTGACGCCATTAAGAACCATCTGTTAAACGGCGTGGTATGGCCGGATTTCACAAAAATAAAAAATTTTGGCAGCCAGGATATTTTTTCGTATATGCCGATAAAAGAAAATGAATGGTTTGAACTTGGCGGATATAAAATAAAAGCGGTTGCTGTAAACCACACTGTTCCCACGTTCGGGTTTCTGATAGGAAAAGAAGACCATTACATAATGTATACGGGGGACACAAAAACCACTGATAATATCTGGGCGGAAGCCGTAAAACTGGGCGATAAACTTAAAACGGTTTTCGCGGAAGTATCTTTCCCGAATGAACTTAAAGCGCTTGCGGAAGCCAGCGCCCATTATGTGCCAAAAACGCTGCACGAAGATTTAAAAAAACTTGGATCCTTAAAACCCAAAGTATATGTGTACCACATCAAACCGGAATATTTCAAAAAAGTAAAAAAAGAGCTTGCCGCCATACCGGGGCTTAAAGTGACTCCTTTGCAGGAAAAAAAGGAGTACGCGGTTTAATATATGGATTTTTATATAAAAAATGTATCCAAAAATGACCTTGCTGAAATACTGGAAATTGAAAAAGTATGCCACGCCAGGCCGTGGGATGAAAAAGCTTTTAATGTGGAGATTTCAAAGTTTTTCAGCGGGCTTTCATTTTTTTTTGCCGCCAGGGATAAGGTTTCAGACAGGCTTTTGGGTTATATAATTGCTGATAAAATTGCGGATTACGCGCACATTTCAAACGTGGCTGTCGCGCCGGAATTCAGAAAAAACGGCATAGCCACAGGGCTTTTAAAACAGGTGGAAAGGCAGGTGTTTGCCGCCGGGCTTTCTTCGCTGACACTTGAAGTAAGGGATAATAATGAAGCCGCGCTTGAAATGTATAAAAAATTCGGGTATGAGGTTAAGGGAAGAAGGCCTAAACTCTATGAAGACAAATATGACGGCCTTATAATGTGGAAAAGGCTTTAATTTATACCGGTTGACAGGGTCTGTTTTTGCTATAAAATAAGGTGTAATCAAAAAAACGGTTACCGGCGTCTAATTTTAAAGAAAGGATACTAAATGGACAGAGCGGATCTGGAAATTATAACGGATATAAAGTCCGGCAAAAAAGGCGCGGCAGATGAGCTTATTATAAGATACCAGAAAAGGGTATATAATATGGCTTTTGGCCTGACGGCTGATTACAATAAGGCCTGGGATATTTCCCAGGAAGTGTTCATTAAAGTCATAAGAAATATAGGCTCTTTCAGGGGCGACAGTTCTTTCTGGACATATTTATACCGTATTACAATGAACGCTTTTTATGATAACGGCAGAAAACAGAAGGTGCAGTCGCGGTTCAGGAATATGACAGACATGGAAAGTGATGACCCGGATGACCGCGGGTTTGACATAAAGGACTGCGTTAATATAGAAGAAGATTACGAAAAAAAATCACTAAAAGAGAATATAACTGACGCCATGCAGGGATTGACAGATATTCAGCGGCAGGTGTTCATGTTAAAGAACCTTGAAGGATATAAAATCAGGGAGATTTCAGGAATTATCGGAATATCAGAAGGTACTGTAAAGTCCCATTTAAACAGGGCGATGGAAAAGATAAAGAATGCTACAGAAGGAGGTAATCAAAAATGAACAAAGAGTGTAATGATAAAAAAGAGCTGATTCTGGATTATATATACGGCGAGATTCATGACGCTGCAGAGGTTTCAAAAGTAAAGAAACACATAGAAACGTGTACGGACTGCGCGGCTGTTTACGCGTCTTATAAAAAAATAGCGGACGCGGCTTCTGAAATGAAAGTGGATTTTCCTGATTCGGTATGGGCCATGCACAGGAAAGGGATTCACGAAAAAATTGAAGCTCAGAAAAACAGAAAGTTCGCGTTTTTAAAAGATTTGTTTCATTCCCGTACGTTTAAAAGGGCGGGTATAGCCACTATAATGGCGGTTTTTGTGGCCGGCGGGGCTTTTCAGTACGTAAGGACGCAGGATAACCTTCGCAGCCAGGCGGAAATAAGGGAAAAGATGGAAATAATACAGAATATTGAAATACTTGAAAGGCTTGATTTTTATGAATCTATAAGCAGGGCAAACGGAGCATAATAAAAGTTTTTTTATGGAGGTATAAATGTATAAAAAAATTATTCTGGCGGCGGTAATGGTTATTTTTGCTTCTTTTACTTTTGCGGCGGATGTTAAATCCGCGGCGGGTGATGAAAACGCGGCTTCGATGAAAAAAGAAACAAAAGAATCATGGGACACGCTTGAACCGGATGAAAAAGAAAAAATAAGAAAAATATACAGCGATTGGGAAGAAGTCTCCCATGAAAAAAAGATGTGGATAATAAAAAATCACAAGAAACTAAAAGAGATGGACCCGGAAGAAAAAGAAAGGTTAAAAGAAGCGTACAAAGAATGGGAAAAGCTTTCCCCCCATATGAAGAAGATTTTAAAGGAAAAATATGAGCAGTGGAAAAAACTGTCTCCCGAGGAAAAACAGAAAATAAAAAAGGCGTATGAAAAATATCAGAAGATGTCGCCCGCAGAACGCAAAGTTTTAAGGGAAAAGGCAAAAGAAAAGAAATAGCCACAGGTTTCAAGCGGGTGGCAGGGCGCGTTATTTAGGTTTATGCTCTGGTAGACGCGGGTCTTCAGCCCGCGGCAGTAGATTTGAATTTATGTTCTGGTAGCCGCGTCCCTTCAGGGCGCGTTGTTTAGGATTATGTAGTGGTAGACGCGGGTCTTCAGCCCGCGGTAGTTGTACTTTAGCCGGTATTTTTTCACCAAACTCAAAAACACAATCTCCTGTGATAAAAATCTTTCCAATCGTTAGTAGTTGATGTAATATAAAAACGTCCTGGGAGTTCAGAATTTTGGTTTGGGTATGAATTAAGGAGACGTCTTGTATTTAAACGGGAGAGCAGAGTTATTAAGTGAAGTCTGAACCATTAGCTTTATGATGGAATAAAATTGTTGGTGTAACCCGGGTAATACTGATTGAAAAAACAAAAAACAGATACTTTTTTAGAGTTGAGAAGACGGGAGGTTGAAATATGTTAAAGAGAGTATTTTTAATATTTGCTGTTTGTTTGTATTTTGTGAATCCTATATCTGCTTCGTATGAATGTGAACATAAAGAAGTCAAAAAAATGATAGAGAATTTTGAAGCGTATAAATATACTTCTTTCACTAATTTAAGATTAAATGAAATGCATAAGTTACGCGAAAGTCTGGATAAAAAAGAAAGAGTCTGTATAAAAGAATTCTTGCTGGAGAACTATAGAAAGCCAAACCAAATCATTACATGCAGTGAAATTGTTGTGTTTTTTGCTTTTGTAAAAGATGTTGATTTTATTGAGGTTATAAAAAAAACTTATCTCTTGTCGAAGAATGATAATTATATTTCTGCGTGCGAAGCATATTTTGTAAATGTTAATTATAATTCTAAACATTACTTCAAAAGGATAGCTAAAAGATTGGAATTGTCAAAACAAGAGGAATATTACATTTTATATGCAGCATCAGCGATTCGAGATTCTAGAATTGCAGAAATATTATTGGTTAAAAATATTAATTATGGCTATGGCGAAGCTTATGGCGGCGAAGGGTCAGAGTACTGGTTGGGTGCGATGTCATGGGTTGAAAGAAATGAAAAATGGATGTCGGAAGAAAGTGATGAATATAGAAAGGAACGCCTGGATTTAATACGAAAAGAAAGAAATTATAAATTTAACAATGAATAAAAAAGAAAATTTAGACTGTGTCTTAACTTAAAACTATGCCAATAAAATATATGGTTTCTCGTATTTGCTGCAAAATAGAGCAATTTTGCTTATTCTGTTTTAAAATGTATAGGAGAAACAAACAAGAATAAAGGGGAAGCCGAAGCAATAGATGAAATACGCAATAAATACGCAGTATTAAACGATACCTGCCTTGAAAACCACCCCCCATAATGTTATTATAGTATCCATATATAATGCTATGTATTAAAGAACTAAACGCATAGGGGTGATAAGTGAAATACGCGAAACTTGCGGGGAAAGGTTTTGAATTATCGGTTTTATTGACCGCCTTTATGTCTGTGCTGGTGGTTAATCCTGCCGGTTCTGACCCTTTTTGGGTGGCGGAAAAATACTTTTTTACGGCGTCTGTTATGCTGTCAGCCGCTTTTTTTGCCGTGTCCTGCGCTTTATCACGCAGGGTGATAATCCCTCGTTCCCCTTATGGATTCCCGCTCTTTATATTTATGGCTGTAACTTTTTTCGGCATTTTTGCTGTTTACAATACGCATGAATTTTTTGACAGGTTATTTCTTAACTCCTGTTACATAATATTTATGTACCTTATCATTGCCGCATCTGCTGCGGATGAAAAGGGGGGCTTTTTTGAAAAACTTCTGTCAGTTTATCTCTTATCGGCATTTATTGCCGCGCTTTACGGAATAATGCAGTCTGCCGGAATTGATTTTATGCCGTGGTCTACCAACTTTGACCGCAGGGCATCTTCCACGCTTGGAAATCCCAACTTTCTTGCCGGGCACCTGTTAATTCTTATACCTGTTACTTATATGCTTGCCCTGGAAAAAAACGGGCTTCAAAGGGCGGTATACGGTTTAATGGCGGCGGTTTTTACCGCGGCTCTTTTTCTGACACAGACAAGGGGAGCTTATCTTGGCTGGGCGGTATCAGTTATAGCGGCGGCAATTATGGTTTTAAAAATGAAGGTGATTAAAAAAAGGCTTGTGTTTATATTATCGGCAGCGCTTATCTTTGCGGGCCTTTTGTTTATTGTAATTAACCCATCAGCTCTTGACAGGATAAAGAGCGCGGCTTCAATGCAGGACGAATCCGGCAGAATACGCGTGATACTTTGGAAAAATTCAATCAAACTGATTTCAGAAAAACCGATATTCGGGACAGGCGCGGGAAACTTTCCCATTACCTATCCTTTTTACCAGTCAGCCAATATGAAACCCGCGGATTTTGAAAAAGCGGATTATTATAAATCCGGCCACGCGCATAATGATTTTATTCAGTTTGCGGCGGAATACGGGCTGCCCGCGGCAGGTTTATTTTTTATGTTTATTTTTATATTTTTCAGGAATGCGTTTATTGCATATAAGGAAAATGAAGACGGCCGTTTTGCTGCGGCCGGAATATTTGCCGGCATAGCCGGTTTAATGGTTCACGCGTTTTTTAATTTTCCTTTTCAGATCGTGCCCACTTGCGCGTCTTTTTTTGCCATGGCCGCGTATGTCTGTGTTTTGTCCGGCAGGGCTGAATTTGAAGAAAAGGAGATTAATAAAAACAGCTATATTGCGTGGGTAATTACGCTGATGATAATTGTTTTGGCTGCTTACGGGTCAAAAAGGTTAACGGCGGATAATTATTTAAGGCAGGCAAAAGAAGCGCAGCATTATGGAAATCTTAATGGTTCTTTTGAATACGCGCAGGATGCTGTAAGGGTTTTTCCTGACGGCCATGAATACCTGTATTATGCGGGCGCTGCCGCAAGGCTGGTTAAAAATTCAAACGCGTCCATGGAGTACTTTAAAAAGGCATTTGATTTAAACAGGGGTGACTGGGATTACAGCATGAAATTATTTGAAGAATATGTTATAAGGCGCATGGCTCCGGAAATGCTTGCGCCGGCAGCTTCATTATATATGGTTTCCCCGTATTCGCCCAGGGCGATAGGCGCTTTTGGATATTCGCTGTTTGTAAATTCCAAACTGCAGGAAGCGGCCGTGGTATTTGAAAAAGGAATGGCAATGTGGCCGGATAATTATGATTTTCCCTATCAGGCATCCGCGGTATACGGGTCAATGGGTGATAATGAAAAGGCGCTGTCATACGCGTCCAAAGCCGTGGCTATGGCGCCAAACCATTCGGGCGCGCTTTTTAACCTTGCGGTGGCTTACTATAAAACCGGAAATAAAACTCAGGCGGTAAAGATAGCACGCGACCTTATCAGGATGTTTCCGGACGAAAAACAAAAAGCGGAAGATTTTATAAAAGCCTTAAAATAATAAGTGATTAAATAATATTAAGGGGCAGTAGATTATGGCAGTGATGCCTGATAAAAAAGCCGTCATAGCATCGTTTGTTTTTATTGCGGTATTTTTTGTGTATCTGCATACCTTAAATCCGGTTTTTCATGCCAATGATTCGCCGGAAACCGCGGCGTGCGCGGTGACGCTTGGGATACAGCATCCGCCGGGTTATCCGCTCTTTTCCCTTGTAGGAAAAATTTTTACTTTCATTCCTGCCGGTAATCCTGGGTTTAGGGTAAACCTGCTGGCCGCTTTCTGCGGCGCGTCAGGCGCGGCTCTGATATTTCTTATTATTGCGGGGATTTTCCGCAGAAAAGAAAAGATGTTTTCCGTTTACTCTGTATCGGCAGCCGCGGCTTTTGTTTTTGCGATGACGTATACAGTATGGTCGGAATCCCTGTCTTCCAAAGGGGGGATTTATACTTTAAACGCAATGCTGTTTTTGCTGGTTGTTTATTTTCTTTTTAAATGGGATAAGGCATCGGACAGCAGGTATTTTTATACGGCATCTCTCATATACGGCATTTCTTTGGGGAATCACTGGGAAAGTATGGCGGTTGTGCTGCCGGGAATTTTTGTTTATGTGCTGTTTGTATTTAAAAAAATGAAATTAAACACCGCACAGATAATAAGAAAACTGGGCTCTGCTCTTATATTCATGGTGCCGGGTATTTTTCTTTATATGTACCTGATAATAAGGTCCAATTCCGGCGCGCTGTTAAACTGGGGAAATCCGGCGGACTTAAAACAGCTTTTGTGGGTGATATTCAGGGCCCAGTATACGGATATGGAAAAAGCCAGAGATTTGGCTGTAATCATAAAACAGTCTGCAAGGGTAATTTCTCACCTTGTAAATGAAATGACACCGGCAGGGCTGCTGCTTGCAATAACAGGGGCTGCTGCCCTTTTTATTTCCAAAAGAAAAAAAGAACTTGTGCTTTTCGGAGTAATTCTTATTTCTGTCTGCGGGGCGCTGGCATTATATTTTAACCTTAAAGATGAAATGATATGGATAATGGATGTTTTTATGGTACCGGTTTACGCGTCAATGGCTGTTTTTTCTGCTGCCGCGGTGCTGTGGCTGGCGGATAAAGCAGGTAAAAAAGCCGCGGTGATAATCGGTGTTTTCTTTATACTTCCTTTTGCCATGGCGTCATCGACATACAGAAAAGCTGACCAGTCGCGGTATTATTACAACTATGATTTTGGAATGAACATAATAAAGTCCGTAGATACTCCGGGAATCGCGCTTTTAGAGGGGGATTTTAATGTGATGCCGCAGATGTATTTTAAATATGTGGCGCATAGAACGGAATTCTGTCCTGTCACAACGCTTTTTCTTTATGTGCCGTGGGGTATTGATAATTTAAAGAGGGAATGCCCGGGCGTGCTTTTAAATCCCGGAAAAGATTTTAACTACTCGCAAAAAATAGATAACCTTATGGCCAACAATTACCGTACGTCTGATATTTATGTCTCTGTTTTCAGGAAGGCCTTTGAAGAATTTTATCCGGCGGGCAACGCCATGCTGGCGCCCAACGGGCTTATGATGAAATTCACCCCTGACAAAAAAGGCAATTTAACAAACGCGGAGGCAAATTTAAAAAAACTTTCATACAGAAATGTTTACTATGATAAATTGTATATGAACAACACCACGGAATTCTGCGTGTCCAATTATTCCAGCGCTTATACAGAACTTGGCAACGCTTTTAGGGATTATAATATGGATGAGAAAGCGGTCTTTTATCTGGAACGCGCGGCAGAACTTGCGACAACGCCCACAAAAGCGGAAACCCTTACTCATCTGGGAGTGCAGTATTCAAAGATGCTGCGGTATAATGACTCTGTAAAAGTGTATCTGGAAGCCATAAAAATAAAGCCTTCTGTCATAGAGGCGTATTCCAACCTTGCGGGGGTTTATAACAATATAAAAGAGTATGACAGGGCAATTGATATATGTGAAAAGGGAATCCGGCAGAACCCTTCATTTGCGGAGGTTTACAATAATATGGGGATAGCGTATTATTATAAAGGAAATAAGCAGAAAGCAATTGAACTTCTGTCAAAATCACTGTCGCTTAATCCGCAGAGCGTAATGACAAGGCAGAATCTTGAAATAATAAAAAAAGAGACCGGCGGGAGATAACGTGAAAATACTTGCAATTTCACCCGTGTACCCTTATCCGCCTCACGACGGCGACAGGATCCGCGTAAACAGTATTTTGAAAAGGCTGGCAGAAAAGCATACGGTAAGAGTTGTAACTTTTGCGGGTATTAAGGAACTAACAAAGCCTGTGGATTTTAAGTGTCAGAAAACCGACGTGGTCCGGATAGGCAGGTTTGCTATACTTTTAAATGTGACAGCGGCTTTTTTTACGGGTAAACCGATGAATGTGGCGGCGTATGATTCCAAAGATATGAGAGCGGCGGTAAATAAAGCCGTGGAAGAATTCAAACCGGATGTAATTTACTGCCACCGGATAAGAACCGCCCCTTACGCGCTTTCCTATAATATACCCGCTGTTATTGACGTTGTGGATTCGCTGGGATTATATCTTCAGAGGCAGTCAAAGAAAAGCGCCGGCCTGTTGAGAAAAATCTACGCGGCACTGGATAAAAACAGGGTGTTAATGTTTGAAAGAAACCTTGGCAGCAATTTTAAAAAGATATTTATAAATTATGAAGAGGATGCGGAATTTTTAAAACCGGCGGACGTAATTTCCGCGCCAAACGGCGCTGAAATATGCGATATGAAAAAAGCACCCGGTAAAAATAACGGCGTCTTTACGCTTGGTTTTTTTGGCGACTTTAATTATGCGCCAAATAAAGACGGCCTTAAAATACTGCTTAAAAAGGTATGGCAAAAATATTATAAATCTGATAAAAGTATAAGGTTAATAATAGCCGGGAAAAATTCCGAAGCTTTATGTTCTACAGGTAATAATATTGTGGTAAAAGGTTATATATCAGATATGCAAAAAGAGATAAAAAGCTGGGATGCTTCCATAGCCCCCGTGTTTTACGGCGCGGGCAGGCAGAATAAAGTCCTGTTATCCTGGGCATGCGGAGTGCCGGTAATAGCATCTGATTTTGCCGCCAAAGGCGTGCTTGGTAAAGACGGCATAAACCTTTTATCCGCCGCTTCGCCGGAAGGCTTTGCAAAGTCGGTTGAAAAGTTAAGGCGTAATAAAGCCCTTGGCCCAAAGCTGGCAAAAGGCGGCAGGCTTACTTTAAAAAGAAATTTCAGCTGGGACAAATCAGCGCTGATAATTGAACGTGAAATTAAAAATGCGGTACGGAGAAAAAAATGAAAAGATTAGTGATAGCGTTATGCGCTGCGGCGGTTTTTACGGCTTCTTCGTGCACCACTATGCAGAAACATAAAGTGGTTCCGGAACCCAAGACAAAGCAGGAAGAGGAAAACCTTGAAACGCAGGCCAAAAATTATTATGAAGACGGAAAATATCCGGAAGCCATAGATAATTTAAGGGCGCTGTTAAAAAAGGACCCCAAGAACCCCAAATACTGGAGCCAGCTTGGAAGCGCGTACGCCCAGATAAACCAGCTGGACTATTCCATTGAATCCTTTAAAAACGCGATAAAACATGATCCTAAAAATATTAAAGCCATGTATAACCTTAGCATTGTTTACGGCGAAAAAGGCAATCCGACACAGGCGTTAAAGGTGGCAAAACAGGCGTTAAAACTTCAGCCCAGAAACCCCCTTCTGCAGGCAAGCCTTGGCAATTCGCTTATTGACACGGAAGATTACAAGAACGCGAAAAAAGTTTATACCAATATTGTAACCGCAAAACCGGATTTTGAAGTGGGCCATTTTAACCTTGGGGTAATTAATTATAAAGAACGCAACCTTGATGACGCGGAAAAAAATTATATGGAAGCCCTTTCTTTAAACGGCAGCGATGTTGATGCAAGGCAGAACCTTTCCGCCATTTATATTCTGCAGAATAAATATGAAGAGGCGATACAGCAGCTTAATGAAGTTATCGCAATGAATCCTGAAGATGATATAACCCTGGAAAATGCCTATTTCAATCTGGGTGTTGCGAATTTAAGGCTTCAAAGGTATCCGCAGGCGCTGAAAGCTTTTGAAACCGCCATAGATATAGAACCGTGGGATATGGCGGCCTATGTTAACGCGGCTATACTGGCTGAAGAACTGGGGCAGAATGAAAAGGCAATCAAGTACTGGACAAGGTACGACAGGCTTCTTCCGGTTAACAAAAGGAAGAAAGAGATAAAGGCAAAGTTAAAACAGCTGGGCGCAAAAACAGAAAAGCAGGCTGTGCCTGCAAGCGGTACGGCGAAACCCGCCTCAGAGGAAAAGAAACAGTGAGGCAATATCTTCTTGCGGTGGTTTTTCTGCTTGCGGCGGCAAATGTTTTCTGTGCGCCGGCGGAAGATATGATAACGCGCGCCGACGTGCTGATGGAACAGGAAATGTACAGCAAAGCCGCGGCAGTTTATTTAACAGCGGAAAAAACAGCGCCTGATAATATGCTTATGGGAATATATCTTAATCTGGGTATATGTTTCAGGAAGATGAATGACAACGACAAAGCCATATTTTATTATAAGAAAGCCGCTGCTATTTCGCCGAAAATGGCTGATATTTACTATAATATCGGCCTTGCTTACTATTATAAAGGCGAATATAATAATTCCATTACTTTTTATAAAAAGGCTATAGAACTTTCTCCCAAATACACAGAAGCATACGGAGCGCTTGCGATGGCGCACAGGGATATGGGAAATGCACGGCTTGCTGTGGCAACAATACTAAAAGCGCTGAAAATAAGCCCTGATTACGCGGGCGGCTATAATATACTTGGAAACTGTTATGAGGACAAAAAAAACCATACTAAAGCGATTGAAATGTATAAGAAGGCCATAAGGCTGCGCCCTAATTACAGTTCCGCGTTTTTTAACCTTGGAGTGGTTTATGATGAGATAGGCCAGTACATTAACGCGATAGATGCCTACAAACAGGCCGCAGCCATGGAAACAAAAGACCACGGTATTTATTACAATCTGGGCGTTACTTTTATGAAGGTGGGAAACTGGTTTGACGCGGAAGATGCCTTTAAGAAAGCTATACGGCTTGACCCTGAACATGAAGCGTCCTATGAAAACCTTGTCATAAGCCTTAGAAAAAATAAAATGGGAAGGGAAGCGGATAAATGGGAGCAGATAAGAATACAGCGGTTTGGCGAAAAGTTTTAAACCTTGCGGCTGCAGGGGCGGTGCTTGCGGCCCTTGTGCTTTATTACGCGGCATATCCCGTACCTAAAAACATTTTGTACCACTTTTCTTCGGCGGCCGGAGCCGCGGTAATAATTATTATTTATATCCTGACCGGCGCGGGTATTATGAAACTCTTCGGAGTAAATGTAAAAACAGGCGGGGATTACGCGGCGGCATTCGGACTGGCATACATAATTACCGGCACTGTCTTCTTTGCCGCGGGTTTTTTTCACCTTTATAATATATATTTTGCCTACGGGTACGCCATTGTCATGTGCGCGGTATTTGCCCCCATGGCTTCGGGGCTATTGGAAAATCTTAAGAAGAAGTATTCAGAGATAAAAGCGTTAAAGTTTACCGCGGCAGAAATGGTATTTGGTATTTTTATCGGCGCGGCGGTGCTTCTTGTTTTTCTTGCCGTGATTACACCCGGGACTTATTATGACCAGCTTGTTTATCATCAGGGAATACCCGCAAGGTATGCCGCTGAAGGCGGGTTTGTAAGCACTCCCGAAAACATCTTTTCTTTCTTCCCCCAGCTGCACATGATGAATAATCTTTTTATATCATTTTTTGCGTATGAGCTGACAGTAAAAATAATAAGTTTTGCCATGCTGATTTTTTCTTTTCTGGCATTAAGAACCGCTTTAAAAGCGGTTAAAGGCAATCAGAAAGTTCTTGCGGCGCTTTTTTTTACCGCCCCTCTGATAATAATAAATGCTACAAGGACCGGCGCGGAATTTCCTATGGTGTTTTTTGTGTCTCTGATTATTTATGCGGTATATTCAAATAATAAAGGTCATTACCTGCTGGCGTCGCTGTTTGCGGGGGCGTGTATGGCGGTAAAATACACAGGTGTTTTTGTCTATGCTTTTACAGCGTTTTATTTTGTTTATGAAGGTTTAAAACACAGGGAAAAGGCCGCGCGGTTACTGATATACCTTGCGGCAGCAGCCCTTATTACCCTGCCGTATCTGGTGAAAAATTTTGTTTTAACCGGCGATCCGGTGTATCCTTTTTTTGCGGGGCTGTTCGGCGTTAAAGGTTATATGTTGTCAGACGCGCAGAATTACATAAAGCATGTATCAGATTTTGGCATTGGGACAGGAATAAAAGAGTTTTTTATTTCCCCTTTTATTGCCGTCTTTAAAAATATGGCATTCGGAGGCGACGCGGTTTCTGCGGCTCTTGTAATAGCCCCTCTTGCCTTTCTTTTAAGCGGAATGAAGCATTTATGGTTTCCGGCGGCTTTTGCGATTTTTTATTATATTGCCTGGTTTTTTACCGCGGGGGTTTTAAGGTTTCTGGCTCCTGTAGAGGCGGCTGCCGTGTTTGTAATTGCCGCGTCATACGCCGGTTTTGCGGAGCGTAATAAAGGGGTTTTTCTGAAAATTCTGGCTGTTCTTCTTGTAATTTCTCAGGCCGGAATGACCGTGTATTTTGCGGAAAAATATTTATCTCCGCTGTCATTTTTTACCAAAGACAGGCAAACGTACCTGTCAGAAAAGCTTTCCTATTATGAACCCTGCAGAAAAATAAACGCGCTTAGCGGAAAAGGAAGGGTTCTTTTTATGGGTGAGGCAAGGGCTTTCTATTGTGAAAAACCTGTAATAGCGCACACAGTCTTTAATACAAGGGAGTACCTGCCGCCGGAAGAAAAAAAGTTTATTGGATATTTAAAGGAAAAAGACATCGGTTATATATTTATTAACAGGGTGGAGCTGCAAAGGCTGAAAGACGGCGGTTTTGGCGATGTTTATGATGCGGTGAATTCTGATGTTTTCAAGAAAATTATGGACAAACATTTTGAAAGTATATATAGTGATAACAATTGGGGAATATTTGAACTGAAAAGATAGCGTTTAAGAACCATTTATTACTTAATTTATGGAGGCAATATGGAATATTTTGTAATTGGAACCGCTTCTTTTATTCTTGGGCTTATACTTGTGCCGCTGGCCATGAAAGTCGCGGGCATATACGGCGTTGTGGATAAACCGGGAGGGAAACTGAAAAAACATAAAAAACCGGTGCCGTATCTGGGCGGGCTTGCCATATTTCTGGCTTTTGCCATACCGGTAATTGCCGCTAAACTTATCCTGCATCAGTCGCTTTACGGCGTTGTCGGAATAATGGCAGGCGCCACAATAATGGTGGTGATGGGGCTTATTGATGACATAAAAGGCCTTACACCCTATGTGAAAATGGCGGTTCAGCTGGTGACAGCCCTTATAATTATTAAAGTGAATATGAATATAAAATTTATGGACAATAACATATTGAATATGATGCTTACCGTGATATGGGTCGTAGGAATAACCAATGCCATGAACCTTCTTGATATCATGGACGGCCTTGCCGGCGGGGTTGCGGCGGCGGCGTCTGCGGCGTTTTTTGCGGCGGCATATCTTGCGGGAAGGACAAATAATATGATACCGGCTATCGCGCTTTTCGGCGCGTTGTGCGCTTTTCTTGTTTATAACTGGAAACCGGCAAAAATATATATGGGGGACGCGGGTTCGCTTTTTCTTGGTTTTATGATGGCGTCTTTGGCGTTAAATGAAAGTTATTCAAGGACAAATTTTGTATCGGTTTTAAGCCCTCTTTTAATTCTGGGTGTGCCTATTTTTGATACGTTTCTTGTGATGATGATAAGGATGGGTAAAGGCGTACTTCCCATTTACGGAAGCAACGACCACACCGCGCAGCGGTTATTAATGATGGGTTTTTCAAAGCAGGGCGCTGTGCTTGCAATGATTGGCATGACGGTTCTGCTGTCCGCGCTTGCCATAGCGGGTACGTTTATGAAAATTAATTCTGCCACGTTATTATATCTGGGTGTGGCGGTGGCGGGAATGATGCTGGCAATGCTTATAGCGTCGGTTGATATGAAAAATTACCACAAGGTCGTGCATAAGAAAAGATGAAAACTGTCATAATAGGAGCGGGTTTGGCGGGGTTGTCCGCGGCGCACGTGCTTAAAGATAATTATATTGTGCTTGAAGCCGCTTCAAGGCCGGGCGGACTTTGCAAAACAGAGATTAAAGACGGTTTTACATTTGATTACACCGGGCACCTGTTGCATCTTAGGCATAAAGAAACAGAAAAATTTATTTTAAAACACACTTCCGTCAAAATGAACCGGCTTTCCCGCAAGTCGGTAATTTTCAGCAAAGGCGTATATACAAAATATCCTTACCAGGCAAATAATTACGGGCTTCCCCCGGCAACAATAGAAGAAAACCTTACCGGTTTTATCAGGGCAAAACTTGCCGGCAAAGAAGATAAAAGTAATTTTAAAAAGTGGTGCCTGTCTGTAATGGGGGAGGGCATATCAAAAAACTTTATGCTTCCTTATAATTATAAACTATTAAAGCATCCGCTGGATAAAGTATCACTGTCATGGCTTGGCAGATTTGTGCCAAGGCCGGAAATTGAAGACATAATGAAAGGCATAGAGGAATCCGGAAAAGAGGGTGCGGGATACAACGCGTATTTTTATTATCCTGAACACGGCGGCATTGAATCTGTAGTCCGCGGCATCTATGGGCCGGTTAAAGAAAAGGTGATTTTAAACACTGCTGTAAAAAAGGTTGACCTTAAAAATAAAATTGTTTACTCCGCGTCAGGCGAAATGAAGTACGACAGGTTAATTTCCACAATGCCGCTTAAGAAGTTTTTAAAAATAACAGGAAATGCCGGGTATATAAAAGCCGCATCCGGGCTTAAAGCCCGTACCGTGTATTCGCTTAATGCGGGTTTCAAATCAAAGGAACCGACGGATATCAACTGGACATACGTGCCGGAACCTGAATACCCTTTTTACAGGATAGGCTTTCCGCACACGTTTTCACCTTATAATGCGCCTGCGGGTTTAAGTTCTGTGTTTGCGGAAGTGTCAATAAAGGGCGCGGTTCCAAAAAACATTAACGCGGAAATAATAAACGCGCTTATAAAAATGAAAGTGCTGGCAAAGAAAAGCGATATAAAAACAACACTTCCGCTGTTATTACCTGACGCGTATGTGATATATGATAATTACAGGGACAGCACAGTGCCGGAGCTGGAAAAAAAGTTAAGCGCGCAGGGCGTGATTCTTGCCGGCCGCTGGGGCAGATGGGAATATTCATCCATGGAAGACGCTATAATGGAAGGGTTTGAAGCGGGAAAAAAAGCAGGGGAAGCCGGGTAATATATGAAAAAAAATATAGCAATAGTAATTACAAGGCTTGATTTGGGAGGGGCGCAGAAAGTGGCGCTTTATCTTGCGGAGAAGCTTGATAAAAAGAAATTTAATGTCCACCTTATAGCAGGCAGGGGCGGCTATATGGACAGACAGATTCAGTCTGAAAAATCCGGCGTTACATATCAGTTATGGAAAGAGATAAAGCACCCAATAAGCCCTTTTGATGACGCAAAAGCCGTCTTTAAATTGATGAGATATTTTAAAGATAATAAAATAGATATTGTCCACACGCATTCTTCCAAGGCAGGGATACTGGGAAGAAAAGCCGCGTGGCTTGCCGGGGTTAAGAAAATAGTCCACACCATACACGGCTTTTCTTTTCATGAATATCAGAATTTTTTAATGCGCTCCATATACAGATTTTTAGAGATATCCATGGCTTTAATAACAGATGATTTGATAGCGGTGGGCGAAGACGTTGTTGATTACGGCATAAAGATGGGCGTTGGAAAGGCGGGCAAATATACGGTAATCAGGGCGGGTGTGGAACTTGAAAAGTTTAAAAAAACCGCTGCTTTGGGGAAAGTATTTAAAAAGAAATACGGTATAAAAACGGGGCAGTATGTGGTTGGTATGATAGGAAATCTAAAAAAACAAAAGAACCCGCTTGCGTTTATTGAAATCGCAAAAAGGGTTATAGAAAAAAACCCGAAAGTGATTTTCAAATTCGCGGGTGACGGCCCGCTTAGGCAAAAAGCGGAAGAACTGATATCCCGTTATGAATTAAATAATAATGTGGAATTATCGGGTTGGGTGGAAAAACCCGAAGAATTCATGGCGGCGTGTGATTTATTCATTTTAACTTCACTGTGGGAAGGGCTTCCGTGCACGCTGGCACAGGCCGCGGCTGCCGGAAAAATCTGCGTGGCCTCTGATGTTTACGGCAACAGGGAGATTATTAAGGGTTTGGGCGCGGGGTATCTGTTTAAACCTTCGGATTATGATTCTGCCGCCGCGTATATAATAGAAGAAATGTCCAAAAAAAGCGGGTATAAGCCGCGGTCGGCACAGTACCTTTCTCAGTTTAACGCGGATTTAATGGTAAAACAGCACGAGAAATTGTATCTTTCATAACAGGGATAGCGTGCCGGCATTCGGTCTGTAATAGATAAATTTTTTTTATTATATGTAAACCAAAATACGGCCTTTGCCGTCATATATTTATACAAAACAAAAAAGTTACAGGATAAAAAACGGCAAGATTAGGCAGTTCACTTTTACAATATTTTATGATATATTTAAATTCCAATCAAAAAAAGGAGGGCAAGGAAATGAAAAGAGTAAAAAGTGTGTTGTTTTTAGCGGTTTTCTCGGTTTTTGCGGCGGCTGTTTTTGCGGGTGTGACTGAAAATGCGGAAGGCGGATTTAAGGGTTCTGTAACTGACAAGGTGGAAAAATTAATGGCCACAAATCAGGACGCGGAGCGGACCTATTACCCAAGGGATATGAGGCCGAATGACCTTGCAATTGTCGGCGGAATGCCTTTAATCGCGGGCGTGGCTTACGGTTATAACATTAACCCCAATTTCCAGATAGCGCTTGGCGCCGGTGCGTTTTTCCCGGGAATCACAGCGGATTTATCAGTAAAATGGTTCTTTATGCCTACTACAATTACCCCTTACATCGCGGCCGGTATGACTTATGTGGGCGCGCTTGACAAAACAGTTATGGCAGGGCATTTTGACGCGGGTGTTGATGTTGCGCTTGAAAACGCGCTTGGAATAAACCTTGGAATGGTTTACATGAGAAGTTTTTCCGATATGGCAGACCCGTTTAAAACGGCGTGGGGCGAAACAAACAAAATTGATAACCTTGGGCTTCAGGGCGGAATACACATCAGATTTTAATTAAAAACATTTTATAAAGGAGGAAGGCGTTATGAAGAAGTTGGCAATGATTTTTGCGGTACTTGCAATCGCCATGGTGGCAATTTCATGCGCGGGAACATCGGTTAAAAGGGTTGAAACAGACACAGTTATGGATTTGTCCGGAAGGTGGAATGACACTGATTCACAGCTTGTATCCGAACAGATGGTTAAAGAGATGCTTGAAAGGCCGTGGCTTAGAAGGTTCTTAAAGGAAACAGGAAAAGAACCAAGGGTAATAGTGGGCGATATCAGAAATAAAACTGACGAGCACATTGAAGTGGAAACATTCAGAAAAGATATTGAAAGGGAACTTACCAATTCCGGCGATGTGCGTTTTGTGGCCAGCAAATCGGAAAGGGAAGAAATAAGGGACGAACGCGCGGACATGCAGGAATATTCGTCTGAAACCACGGCAAAGAAGTTTAAAAAAGAAACCGCCGCTGATTTCATGCTTAAAGGCGTAATTACATCAATCTCTGACGCGGCTGCCGGCAAAAAGGTAATTTTCTACCAGATAGACCTTGAACTTTTTGACACGGAAAATAATGAAAAAGCGTGGGTAGGACAGAAAAAGATAAAGAAAGTAATAGATAAGCCGGGAATAGGATTCTAATTTAACATGAAACGTTTAATAGCCATCGCGGCACTTACCGCCCTTTTTATGGGCGGATGTGCCGCGATGAATTTCTACAAAAAAGTGGACGTACATATGGGGGCCGGGCAGTTTGCGGAAGCTGATAAAATAATTGAAGAGTCAAAAAATAATTATAAAGGCGAACACGAGCTGCTTTATTATTTTGACAAAGGCTCCATATTGCAGATGATGGGTGAATATAAAGAAAGCACTAAATACCTTGAAGAGGCGGAGCTTAAAGTGGAATCGCTTTATACAAAAAGCGCCACGCAGCATATAGGCTCTTTTCTGACAAATGACATGAGCCTTCCGTACGAAGGCGAGGATTTTGAACAGGTTATGATTAATGTTTTAAAGTGCCTAAATTTTCTGTATGCCGGGGACGCGTCCGGCGCGCAGGTAGAGGCGCGAAAAGTAAACAATAGGCTTAATCTTATAAATGACCGCTATGAGGGCAAATCAATATATAAACAGGACGCTTTTGCAAGGTACCTGTCTGCTATTGCGTTTGAATTAAAAGGCGACTACAACGACGCGTACATAGATTACAAAAAGAGCCTTGAAGGTTATACCAATTACGCCTCCCTTTACGGCACGGAAATACCGGGAAGGGTTAAGCAGGATATTCTAAGGACGGCGGAAGCGGTAAGGTTTTATGACGATGTGGAAAGGTATAAAAAAGAATTTGGTATTCAGGCATATACAAAGCACGCGGAAGCCAGGTCAAAAGCGGAAGTTATATTTGTGGTGTATGACGGAATGGCGCCGTATAAAGTAAGTAAAAATGTAAACGCGGCAACAAAAGATAAAAACGGAAAGCCGTATGTGATTAAAGTGGCTTTTCCTTCCTTTGTGCCAAGGGGAAGCGTGGTAAATTCAGTGGCGGTGGATGGAACAGATTCCGGTTTTGACGCGGAAAATATTTCTGCAATAGCCATGAAAAACCTGGAACATAAAAACGGACTTATATACGCGAAAGCGGTGGCAAGGGCTGCGGCCAAATATTTTGCATCTCAGGCGCTGTCTAATAACGGAAAAAACAGCACGATGAGCCTGCTGATGAATATTTACACTTACGCGTCGGAACAGGCGGATACCAGAAGCTGGAGGACGCTGCCTTCAAGGTTTATTATGATAAGAAAGTATTATGAACCCGGGAAAAAGACCGTGAAAGTAACGCTTGATACGGTATCCGGGAAGAGGGAACTGCCATTTAATCTTAAACTTAAAGCGGGAGCTAAAAAAGTAATTCCAATATATGCCTTTAACTGAAGTAAACAAAAAATGGGTTGCTTCCGTCAAATAGACAGAAGTAAAAAATGAAAAGGAGGAACAGAAAAATGAGACTAAAAACAGCGGTAACGGCGGTGCTTGCGGTTCTTACTGCGGCGGCGGTTTATGCCTACATACCGGAAAACACGGAAGAGAATGGCTTTGACCAGAGGGTGGTAACTGCATCAGAGGATGTTTCCGTACTTGTGGAAGACGGTGTAAAAGCGATAAGGCAGGAAATTGTAAGTTCAAGTTATAGCAATGAGCGTACAAGCGAACTGGCAGGGCGCGGGGTTAAAGAAAGCGAAAGCGGCAGCGAAGAAGTGACTTCAAAAGAGGTGCTTTATTTTGAACCTAAAGAAGAGATATATGAAGCGCAGGAAATGATGGATGAAATGCTGCTGTGGCTTGAAGTTTACAAGACCACCGCGGGCGAAGATGTGGTTGTTTTTAAAAAGATTAAAGAAATCATCAAATCCAAAAAAGACAATATTGACAAGTTAATAGACGCGCTTAAATACCAGAAAGACAACAAGGACGCGGTTTTAGAGTTGAAGAGAAAAGTAAAAAAGAATGACAAGGATTTAAAGTTTAACTTAAAAAGGCTTAAAGGGGAGATAAAACTTGTAGCGGGAAAACCCCTTCCGGAACCAAAAGAATAAATAACTTTTAAATTTAAAGGCCGGAGCAGACGCTCCGGCCTTTTTTATTATCTGCCTTTTACTTCTTTTATATCTTTAAGGACATTTTTGACGTATTTTCCGAATTTCTTTTCTTTTTGTTTTCTTTCCAGCGCGGCGGCTTCATCAACCTTTGACCTTGTGTATTCCATCTCTTTTTTCAATTTAAAATAACTCTTTAGTATTTCCGGGGGTATTAATCCTTTATCCGCGGCCTCTTTAACGGCGCAGCCCGGTTCGTTTTCGTGAAGGCAGTCTTTAAACCTGCATTTCTGCGCGTATTGAAGGACAATATCAAATTCGGGCGCGGATTTTCCGTCATCATCCCAAAGCTGCAGCTCCCTTATGCCGGGGGTGTCTATTACCATTCCGCAGTTATCTATAAAATAAAGCTGGCGCGCCACAGTTGTATGCCTTCCTCTGGAATCGTCCTCGCGGACTTCGTGGGTCTGCGCGACCTGCTTTCCGGCAAGGCTGTTTATTATGGTTGATTTTCCCGCGCCTGATGACCCGACAAAGACGGATGTCATGCCTTCGCGCATGAAACTTTTAAGCTCTGACATATGATTACCCGTTTTCGCGCTTATTTCAAGAACGGGTATAGAGAGCAGAAGTTCTTTTGTTTTTTCAAGTATCTGCGCGGCGTCGGGATTAAGGTCGGATTTATTCAGGACAACAACCGGAGATATTCCGGTGCCTTCAATTGAAGCCGCGTATCTTAAAAGGCGCATGGGGTTGTAATTATTATCAAGCCCCTGGACAATAAAAATAGTGTTAATGTTTGAAGCCATAACCTGTTCAACAGTTTTTATACCGGCGGCTTTTCTTGAAAAATAGGTGTGACGCGGCACAAGGTTGTGTATTATGGCTTTGCTTTCCTCCGGAAAAACGGATGCAGCGACCCAGTCGCCTGTTTTTGGGTATTCCGAAGGCGTCTGCGCGGTAAACATAAATTTACCGGATACTTCGCCGGCTATTTCGGCTTCGCCTGTATGTAATATATATCTTTCCCTGTGCTCCGCTATAACGCGCGCGGGATTAAGCCCGTCTTTTCTGAAAGGTTCAAATACCTCTTCAAACCTGCTGTCCCAACCCAGTTGTTCAAGTGTCATGTTTAAATATTACCACTGCTATGGTTTTTTATCAAGATTGGGATGTCGTGAAACAGGTTTAATATATAGTGGTAAAAAATGTAATATGAAATGCACCACTTAAGTAAATAAAAAGTCCCACCAAGCACTTGTGTTATTATGTTGTTTGCGAAGACACCA
>JAFGWA010000059.1 GCA_016937715.1 Candidatus Goldiibacteriota bacterium | reverse complement strand
TAAACATAAAACAAATATCGAGAATTCGAAATTGGAAGATTAGAAGAAAAACACAGGGGTTGGGTGTGTTTTTTCAGTGCGTGCCGCGTAAGCATAGTATGTAAACGGCATAACGGATTTAATGCCACGCCGGCAAATCCGGTTGTGCCGCGGGTTCCCGATTGCCAATGAATTAACACAGTATAGATTTCAAGGTTGTTTGAATACAAGATTACCAATTTGCGGCGCGCACTGAAAAAATATACACAACACCTGGGAAACTGGATGCTTGGAGGCTTGGACGCTTAGCTGCTTGGAAATAAAAGCAAACAGCAAATACAACTGCCGCGGGCTAAAGACCCGCGTCTACCGGTACAAAACAAACAACCAAACAACGCGCCCTAAAAGGGCGCGGCTGCCAAGACAAAAATAAAAAAAGGTTATGTGTTTTCAGAAAAGCTTTACACTAAAAAACACATAACCCCTGTAAATTTTACGAAAGTATCATTTCCCATTCACTGACTTTGTTATCGCCAAAAAACAGATACCCTTTATTCATATAACTTCCGTCCTGCCTGAATTCAAAGGTTTCAAAACCGGTATATTTATTGTCCGTGGAGATGTATGTGGAAACTATATAGGTACCGGCTATTAAAAACTTTCCCTTAAAATTCCCGCTGGTAGGGTTTTTTGATTCCCATTCAGTTTCGTGTTTCCCTTTTTTAACCGGTTTCACCGTATAGCTGTTTTTTAATTCCAGCACTTTATTTAATTTAACCGGAAGCCTCATAGTGCTTTCAATCGTAATTTTTCCTTTTTTAAACAGCACTTCTGTTTCCCCTGTCGCCTTTATCTTTCTGCCCTTGTCGTCAACATACGTGCCTTTCGCGCTCCAAAGCCTCTGCTCTTCAAGAAAAATCCCAGCCATTGTACCCTCCTTATTATATTCTGTCTGCTTTTTTAACTATCTCTTTAATCTGCCCGTTTATTTCCAAAGACAGCATTTCTTCCAGCGAAAGCGGCATTACAATTGACCAGTTGCTGTTATCAACGCTGCCCGGTACGTTTATCCTTGTGTCGCGGATGTCCCATTTATCAAAAACATTTCCCAGCGACAGCCAGTCCACAATAAGCTGTATGGAAAATACGGACACGGTTTCATTGGCTTTTACAAGCGCGGCTTTTACAAGTTCTTTTTCAGTGGAATTATCATTACATCCCGTAAAGTACATAAACTTCTTTTTTTCAAACGCGGCTTCATTGAACATATCATAAAACATCCACGCTTTATCGCGCGAAGCATTCAGCGCCGACAGCACGTCTTCCGCGCTTTTAAGTTCTGTCTTAAACCTTATCCTGGCGGCGTTCTTTGCGGCCGGCTGAAAAAGCGCCTTTCTGACAGCGCCGGTTTCAAAATTATTCTCTTCACACAGTTTTTCCACAAGCAGCGCGTCCACTGTGCCGCACTCTTCTTTCCACCATAAAAGAAACGGGCTTGTGTCGTGGCTGGAAATTATGGCGGATGCGTTTACCCTGTACTGACCGGGATTTTTATAATCATAGGAATTTCCCCAGTCGCGCGTCCAGCGCTGCACATCCATTCCGGGGATGCCGTATTCCAGAAGCGTTTCATAGGAACACACCGGCACCACTCCCAAATCTTCCGCGCACGGAAGCATATCGCAGCTGTTTATCATTGCGTCAAGAATCTTCTGCCCCGCTTCTTTCCATTTGTCCTCTTCCGGCGGGTCAAAAGCCCCGTTTAAACCGTAAGTGTTGTCCGGCTCATCCGTGCTTATCGTCCACAGCCTGAAAAGACCCACAAAATGGTCAATGCGGAACATATCATAAAAGTTTTCGGAATATTTTACTTTTTCAATAAGGTAGTCAAAACCGTGTTTTTCAATGCGCTCCCAGTTATACGGCGGCATTCCCCATTTTTGGCCCTTTGCAAAGTACATATCAGGCGGCGCGCCGGAACTTAAATTTAATTTAAAGTAATTCTGGTTGGCCCACACATCCGCGCTGTCGCGCGACACCAGAAAAGGGATATCACCCTGTAAAAACACACCCTTATCATTGCAGTACTTCTTGGCATCGGCAAACTGCAGGTAAAGTTCATACTGCAGCCACCTGTAAAATTCAAAAGCCGCGCTTTCCTGTTCGCAGAAAAGTTTTACCGCGTCCTCTTCCCTTAGCCTGTAAACTTCTTCCCAGTCTGTCCAGCTTTTCTGTTCGTATTTATCCTTAAGCGCTTTGTATGCCGCGTAATCATCCAGCCAGAATTTATTGGCACTTTTAAATTTTTTATACTCCTTATTTTCAATATCAAAATCAGAGAAGATATCAAAGAGAATCCTTAATTTTTCGCCCTTTACCTTATAATTTACCCTTTTAGCGCCGGCCGGAAATTTAACTTTAAGTTTTACAATTTCAGCTTCGTGTTTTTTATTGCCTTTTATTTCATCTATTCTAAGATACATAGGGTCAAGCGCAAATGTGCTCTGGCAGTCATAAGGGGTAAAATTAAAACCCGCGTCATTCATCGGCAATAACTGAATTACGCTTAAACCCGCCTGTACGCACCAGTCAGCCAGCAGTTTTATATCCGGTATCTCGCCAATGCCCGTGCTGTTTTTGGAATATAAGGAGAATAAAGGAGCTAAAACTCCCGCCCTTCTTTTGGCGCCGAACCGTTCCCATTTGTCAGCTGTTTTCGATTTTAAGAATAAACCATACGTGTCTTCCGGGTATAAAGGCATATAACCTCCATTAATGATATGTCATACAGTGATATTATACAGAGCAGGCGGGAATTTGTATATTATTAATTCAGGCGGGTTTGTATTCTAACGTAGAGACGCAATACATTGCGTCTAAGATATTAAAACAAGACGCACCCTGACGCGTCTTTACATAAAATTATTAAAAATACAGCCGGTAATTTAAAACCGTCTCTTTTTTATCCCATCATTTTATCTATTAAATTATCCCATTTATTGTGAAGGGCATCCATATCTGATAACCTGTAAAAATCCCTGTTATACAGGTGATAAAGGCGCATTTTTGTTTTTTCCCTTAAATTATTCTCATGCGCGGCCTGTTTCTGCCTTATTACCGCGATAATAGCTTCCGCCGTTACCCCGCATATCTTTTTCCCTGAAAAATCCATAATCGTCATGTCAGCACCCTCTTCCTGCGTTATGCCTGTCTTTTTTATTTCCTGTCCACTTTTTTCATCCTGTCCATTGCGTCCCTTATATATTCCAGGCCATATTTCCATTTCTGCTGAAACATATTCAACCCGGTTAACCTTTCTTCAACATCTTCCAGCCTTTCTTCACTTAATGATTTAGGGTGATTTTTGTCTTTTCTTATTTCCGCCTGCGTTCTGTAGAATCCCATGGCCTTCACCTCCTATTTCAGCTCTTTTTACATACTAATTATACCCTTTAAAAACGGCAATAGCAAACAAAGGGGCTGTACAGGCATAAAACTGCGGGCTGATTTAGAAAGGGAAGTCCCCTCCCGAGGATTTTTTTTCATTTTTTACAGGTGTTAATTTCCATTCACCCGGCCTGTGTGCTTTTACAGGGTCGCCTGCTTTGACCTGCTTTTTTAAACCATCCACAAAAATGGCTTTATGCGGCACTGCGGGGCACACGTATTCGCAGGCGCCGCACCCTATACAGATGTCAGGGATTATTTCCGGCGCCGCCACATTATTATGAAGCACGGTGTAAACCGCCTTTGTGGGGCAGTGTTCCGTGCATACCGTACAGGGTTTGCCGTCGCTCCACGAAATGCAGTTTTCTTTTATAAGATGTACCCTGCCAAGCTGAACTGACTTTTTTTCTTTTATTGAAACCGGTTCAAGGGCGCCTGTCGGGCAGACTTTTGTACATTCATTGCAGCCGTACAGGCAGTAAGAAACCGAATAGTTCATAACGGGCTGCATAAGTTTTAACACGCCAAATTCAGCCATATTTGCCCCTATAACTTTTTGAGGGCATGCCGTCACGCAGGCGTGGCACGCGGTGCAATGGCTGTTATAATGATGAACAGACCCGGCTCCGGGAGGCAATACCGGCACGCTCTTTTTTACGGGAATTGCGGATTTAAAAGCAAAAATTTCTTTTGTAAAAAGCGTAAGCCCTGCCGCCGCAGCCGTAAAAACCGCCAGTTTTTTTATTGTCTTTCTTTTGGTATTATCCTTTTTTTTAACAGATACTTTTTCATAACCTATAGCATCATCTTTACACGCGCTTATGCAGTTAAAACACCCCACACACCTTTCAAAATCCACTTTTAAATTTTTATGGTCAATACATACGGCTTTGCACGCGGCTTCGCACCTGTTGCAGTGAGTGCATTTATCCCCGTCTATTTTTATCTTATAAACAGATTTTTTAGCGATAAGCGCAAGCACCGCGCCCGCAGGGCACAGCGTATTGCAGAAAAGCCTGCCTTTAAAAAACGCGGCAGCCGCCATAAACAATACAAAAAATACAGAATACCAGAAAACGCCGGCAGACACGGCAGAGCGCGATAAAAACGAAGCCGCGCTTCTTGATGCCGCGCTGTACGGTTCCAGAACCGCCATTACCGACACCACACCCGCCGCATATGTAAGAACGGCTGCAGCCAGAATTACGAGGTGAAAACCAAAGTACCCTTTTGAATATTTAAATTTATTTTTTGGATTAAATTTATACCTTAAAAATATAAAAAAATCCTGAAATATGCCCAGCGGGCACACATAGGAACAGTATACCCTTCCAAAAAACAAAGCCGCTAATACGGTTATAAACACCGCCGCAAAAGAGGCAATGGTGATTCCTCCTATGCTTTTTAAAAGCGCGGGCATAAACTGGCTTTTTGGCACAAACTGAAGCAGCGCGTTGTATTCATGCACCGCACCGGAAAAAAACACAGCAAAAAGCGCGCCGTAAATAAGCGATATTATTATTCTTGCAGGCTTCAAAGGGTTATCCTTCTTATATTTATTGAATCAAGGTTCATGGTGCCTATGCCCTTGGCATCGGCAATTTTTATATATTCAATACCCTCCGGGTCCGCCCCTGCTATCTTTGCGGATGCCGCGTCAGCTGCCACCATATCTTTGGACATTATAAGGGTTTTCATCAAAACCACATCTTCCTTTGATACCCCCCTTGGCCCGTTGGCTTTCATCACCCTGTAACAGTCCACAATATTCAAATCGGGTTTTCTGTACGCCGCAAAATCCGCTATGCACTGATGAAGGCCCGTGGCGTGCCAGCTCCAGCGGTTCCACACTATTCCCATAAGATTTTTCATTGCAATGGTAAGCCCGGAAGAACCGTGATTTTTTAACACCGGCACGTTTATAAAAACATCACTTTCAACCGCAAGCTTGTGCACCTTTGTTTCTTTAAGGGTTTTACCGCCCGGCACTTTCACATTAACATAATCCGACTCTGATGCCGCTGACACCACAAGCGCGCCCGCTTTCTTTGCCGCGTCTTCAATCCCGCTTGTCTTATATGTTTTTTTCCAGTTATCGCAGGTATGGTCAAACACATACACTTTTTTAGCGCCGGCATCAACACAGCTTTTTACCACCGCTTCCACAAGCTGCGGATTGGTATTGCCGCCAAGTTCCGGCGTTACATCCCAGCCTATGTTGGGTTTAACAACCACCGTCTGCCCCCTGCGGACAAACTGCGAAATACCGCCCATTGCAGCCAGGGCGGCGGCGTACATTTTTGCCGGTGTTGAATTTTTTACCGCCACAAGGTGCGGCGGTGTTTTGCCTTCAGCCGCGGCGCCGAATAATTTTGACGCCGGAAGCATTGTATACGCGCCCGCGGCGGCGGCCGCCTGAATTGATTTTTTTATGAATTCGCGCCTGTTCATTTTTTCACCCCTTAATATTTAATTTTTTAAAGCCCTGCCCGCAAGCAGAGAGATTTCAAAAAGCAGATATAACGGTACGGCAACAAGCATCTGTGATATCACATCCGGCGGGGAAAAAACCGCCGCTATAATAAATATGGCAATTATTATGTACGCCCTTGCCTTTGACACCATTTCATATTTAAGTATACCCGCTTTCATCAGCAGAAGCATGACAAGCGGCAGAAGAAAGACAGCTCCCGTTACCATAATTACCGATGATAAAAAACCAAAATAATCTGTCACGCCCCACACAGGCTGTATATTATCCTGCCCGGCAAACCCGGTAAAAAAAGAAAACGCCGCGGGAAGCATCACTTTATAGGCAAAAAAAGCTCCGCCATAAAAAACAGCAGGCGCGGCAATAAGCCCCCACGCGAAAAAACTTCTCTCTTTGCTGTCAAGCGCGGGTTTCACAAACCCCCACAACTGCATTAAAAAAAACGGCACCAGAAAAAACAAAGCCGCTGCCGCGGACACTTTAAGATAAGTTGTAAATTTCTCGTACACCCTGAAGTAATAAAGTTTTTCCGCCGCGCCGGCAATAGGGCGCTGAAGAAATTCCATTATCGCGCCGCAGTAAAAAAAAGATATAAAAAAAGCGGTTATAAAAAAAACTATAACCGCTATTATCCTGAAACGCAGCTCTTCAAGGTGTAAAACAAAATCCGGCGGATTTTCAGCCGCCGTTTTTTTATTTATCTTTTTTTTCGCCGCTCTCTTCATCTTTAATGTCCTTAACGCCTTTTTTAAATTCCGTCACGGCCTTTCCCATTGACTTCCCGATTTCCGGCAGCTTTTTCGCTCCAAAAATAACAAGCACCACAAGCAGTATAACTATAATCTCTCCGAATCCTATATTCAAAGCACACCTCCGTTATTGTTTTTCATTTTTTACAAAAAGAGTCTGTGTTGGGTACGCGAATTCTATCCCTTCTTTTTCAAACGCTTCATAAATTTTAAAATTTATAATCTGGTTAATATCCATGTATTTATTATAATCGTTTCCTTCCACATAGTATACCACTTCAAAATTAAGCGAGAAATCGCCGTACGCCGAAAAATGCGCCCTGTCAAACCTTGCCCCGCTTATCGCGGTTATTATCCCGCCTATTATTACCGGTATCTTTTCAAGTTTTTCTTTCGGCGTGCCGTAAACCACCCCAAGCCCGAAAAGCACCCTTCGTGTAACCATTTTTTTATAGTTTTTCACCTTTGAATTGGTCAGCGCGGAATTTGAAACAACTATTTCCTCCCCGCTTAAGCTGCTTATGCGTGTGGTTTTTATCCCCACATTTTCCACCGTTCCCATGACATCATCAAATATTATAAAATCTCCTATCTTGAAAGGCTTGTCAAACATAATAGAAATATAACTGAACAAATCCCCCAGAACCGCCTGCGCGGCAAGAGCTACCGCAATACCGCCTATACCAAGCCCGGCTACAACAGCCGACACTTTATACCCCAGATTATCCAGAACAAGGATTATTCCTATAATCCATATAACCGTTTTTATAAGCCCCATAATGCCTTTCATGCTTTTTGCCTTTATCTCATCATCTTCACCTTTAATCGCAACTTTAATAATCATAAAATTAAGCACCATAATAACAGCGCGTATTACAAAAATTGTAACCACTATTATGCCGGTTTTGTTGACTAAAGCTTTATATTGCCCGGCAACAGATAGGTTATTAAAAGCAAGAAAAAACAGCCCGACATAAATAAGGGGATATATTATCTTTTCAAAAAGGTCAACGGCAAAATCATCAACCTTCCAGGAAGATTTACTTATCCATTTCTTTATCCTTGAAACCACAAACTTATTAAGGGCAAACAGTAAAACCGCAGGCAACAGAAACATGCCGATAGACACCAGATACCTTAGCACCGTATTTCCCATAATCACTTTATCAAGAAAACTTTCCTGCTGAAAAAAATCAAACATAGTATCCTCCTTAAATCATTAATATAAAGAATTATAAGATAATACCCTGAAATGTCAACCTTGCAACGCCGGAAGATTAAAACGGCGCCTTTATCTAAGGCAGGCCGCCTTACCGAAGATATGCACTTTTTCATCCCTGCCTGACACCGCCTGTACACGGTATATATACAGCCCGGACGCCACAGGCTTTCGGTTTTTATTCCTTCCATCCCATAAAAAACTGTTTACACCCCGCAGCCCTTTAACAGGCTGTGATTCAAAAACAACTTCCCCGGATACTGTGTACACTTTCACCGTTACATCAGCTTCCGCGGTCAGATAGTAAACTATCTGCGCCTCTTTTATAAAAGGGTTGGGAAACGTACCCTTGCCCATAAGCATAAGCACGGGAGGTGTGGGCGTTGCAGTGGGTGTAATTGTCGCCGTCAGAGTGATTGTAGGTGAAACTGTAATGGTGCCTGTTGCGGTCACTGTCGGTGTAGCGGTTGTAGTGGCGGTTTTTGTGGGATAAAAGACATACTCTGTATCAGACGCGGTCTCTGTTACGTTATCAGCGGAAATATACGCCGTATTGCTTATAAATCCCGCGTAAGCGCTTGTTATTACAGAAGGAAAACATACCGTAAACGGCTGGCCTTTTCCCACACTGCTGAAAGTCCAGATTACCTGGCCGCCTGTATAACTGCCGCCGCCATAAGGTGCAACAGGCATTAATTCCGGCGGCAGCGGATCCCTTATAACAACATTTGAATAAGTGCTTATTGCTGTTCCAAGCGCAACCAGAAACGCATCCCAATCAGACGAAGGCGTCCAATAATCCAGCCATATGCCTCCGGTAAGTGACGGCAGGTCTTTTGGATTGGAATATGGCGCGTAGCTTCCCATATCCACGCATATCGCGTCAACCGTTATACCGTCATCAGTCAATGATTGGGCTGTATAAGTCAAAGAATAAACCCCGTTGCCTGTATCAATTGTTTTAACCTGAGCGTCGGTTACAAGTATTATTGTTTTTGAAGCGTCAGCCCTCCATGCGGATGACTGCGCGGACAAAAGACCTTCAAGCCCGCTTTCCGGGATATCTCCGCCTGACAGAAGCGAAATTCCGTTTATTGCCGACATAAAGTCCGCGTCAGACGGCATAAAACCATAATTGGTAATTGGCTCGCCTATATATACATCGCTGTACGTCACAAGGCCCTGCCTGTAATCAATGCCCTCCGACGCAAGCTGGCTTGTCATATAATTTATATTATTTTTAATATTGGATATCCCCGAACCCATGGATGCGCTTATATCTATAACCCACACTATATCCGCTTTGGGAACAGATGCCGAAGCTTCAATTTCCAGGCATACGGTGACTGTATCCCCTATAAAACCCACGGAAGGTTCAATGGATTTTTTAAGCGTTAACGGCCCGGAATATCCCGCAGCGCAAAAAAGTAAAAAAACAATAAAACTGAGAAAAAACTTTTTCAACTTCCCTCCCGTTTATCAACTCGCCTTTTGCCTGCATTATAAGTGCAGGAAGTTTTCTTATGCTATGCCGTATTCCTTTATCCTGTACAAAAGAGTCCTTCTGCTTATGCCAAGAATCTCCGCGGCTTTTGTCCTGTTGCCTTCGGTTTTTTCAAGCGCCTGCCTTATAAGCGACACTTCCGCTTCCACCTTTTTATCCTTGCCCGCCCTGAACATAAGGCTGTTGTCCGTTTTGCATTCGGCCTTGCTTAAATATCTTGCGGCAACTTCTTTTGTAACCACCGCGTCTTTTTCCATTATAAGAAGCTTCTGTATCACATTTTCAAGCTCCCTGATATTTCCCGCGAATTTGCATTCAGATATGTATTCAACAGCGTCTTCGGAAAACTTCTTCTGCTCTATTCCGTACTCGTCCGAATATTTTTTATTAAAGAAATTTATAAACAGCCCCGCATCCTCCCCGCGTTCCCTTAAAGGAGGCACGGCAAATTCCACCACATTAAGCCTGTAATACAAATCTTCCCTGAACGTCTTTTTTTCAATCGCCTCTTTAATATTAATATTAGTGGCGGCTATGACACGGGCGTCAATTTTCACGGGCTTTGTGTCGCCCAGCCTGTTTATTTCTTTATCCTGTAAAGCGGCAAGCAGTTTTGCCTGCAGTTCATTTGGAAGTTCGCCTATTTCATCAAGAAAAATGGTGCCGCCCGCGGCAAGTTCAAATTTACCGGGTTTGTCCATTGCAGCGCCGGTAAAAGCGCCTTTTCTGTATCCAAACAGCTCCGATTCCATAAGGGTTTCCGGAATCGCCGCGCAGTTAACCTTTATAAACGCTCCCTGCCTTCCGCTTTTTTCGTGTATTATTCCGGCCAAAAGCCCTTTCCCGGTTCCTGTCTCCCCGGTTATAAAAACAGGCCCCCCTGTTGTAGCCACGCGGTCAATTACACTGTTAATTTTTTCAATTTCCGGGTGGCGGGACTGAAAAAATATTTCATCTATTCCGCCGGAATACTGTATTTCCATATTGGAACTGCATCTTTCCGATACAGCCTTTTTTACAGTATTCACAAGTTCGGATTCGTCAAATGGTTTTGATATAAAGTCATATACCCCGCTTTTAACCATATTGACAGCGGTCTCTATTGACCCAAAAGCTGTAAGTATTATAAAAACAGGCCCCAGTTTTTTTGCCTTTTCAAAAAGGGTTATACCGTCCATTTTCGGCATATTTATATCGCTGATAACAAGGTCAATTTCATTGTCATTTATTTTTTCAAGCGCTTCCACTCCGTCAGCGGCTTCTATGATATCAGTAAACCCGTTTCTTGCCAGAAGCTGTTTTAAGACCTTTCTTATATTGTCCTCATCATCCACAATCAGCAGTTTTGCCATTATTTCCTCCCCCGGAAATTCCGGTTTTTATGACGGAAGCGAAACAGTAACTTCCGTAAAAGTCTCCCCGTCGCTGTCTATAATTAAAATCCCGCCGTGCGCCTTAACCAGTTTTTCTGATACAGGCAGCCCAAGCCCGGAGCCTTTAGACTTGCTTGTATAAAGCGGTTCTTTCACTTTTTCTATAAGCGCCTTATTTATGCCGCACCCGTTGTCCCTTACTTTTATTTCCACCGACTCTTTCTTTTTTACCGTCTCTATCTTTATCACCGGATTCTGCCTGCCTTCCATTGCTTCAACAGAATTTAATATCAGGTTTAATAAAACCTGTTTTAACTTGTCAGTATCAGCCATGACGTTTACAGGGCGGTATGTGCAGGCAAGCTGAAAATCAACTGCCGCGGCCTGCGGCTGCAGTTTGGAAAGTTTTACGCATTCATCCGCCAGCGCGCATAAGTCCGTCTGTTTAAGGTCAAGCCTGACCTCTCCCGAAAAGTCTTTCCACGTGTCCAGAATTCCCGTAAGCCGCCTTACTTCTTTTCTTACTATTTCCACATTTTCACGGTCGTCTTTTCTGTCAGGAATAATAAGCTGCACGGCGCCCCACAGCGCCGCAAGGGGATTTCTAATTTCATGAGCCATCTGTTTTGCCAGAAGCCCTATGCGCTTCATGTTCTCTTCTTCCAGAATTTTTTTCTTAAGGCGCATCGCGTTTAAAAGAACGGAAGTTTCCATAGCCGCCATATTAAACGCTTCACATTCATCCTGCGTAAAAGAAATGTCAGCGGTCTGTTTTTTGCCCGTAATAATACCCGTAACTTCCCCCCCGTGCTTAAGGGGCGATGCAATATCAGCGTTTAAAATATTCAGGAAGTTTTTCTCGGTTTCGTCCGATAAACCATATCTTACAGCCACCCTGTCAGGGACAGCCATCGCGTTCAGAACAAGAGGAAATCTGCCTGCTTTTTCCGGCTGAAGTATCGTGAAATACTCGCCTTCTTTTACATAGGAAACTGTTTCCGTTTCAAGATACTTTTCAAGCACGCCCTGTATGTAAAACAGTTTTTCTTCCTCATCCGCCTGCATGGTTTTTACGGCTTCAATGTGTTTTACCACAATTCCGGAAGGAGGGGTTCCGGAGGCCTGTTCAAAAAAATCCGAAAAAGAGTTTCTGGTGCGCGCCGAAAAAAACACAGCGCCGAAAGACAGGATGACAAAAACCGAAGCCATTGCCTTCCACTCGCTGTTAAGCATATGCTCCGCGGCAAGAAATAAAAAAGAGACAATAAGCGCCACAATGACGGAAGCCGCGAAATTTCTTATTATAATTCCCGTATCCAGAAGCCTTAATTTAAAAATGGCAAAAAATATCATTAACCCGTAAACCATATTGGATACTATTCCGGCGTGCTGTATTTTATGAAGGCCAAGGCCGCCTGTCAGATCAAGCATACCGCCGGCAAAAAGCACAAGGAAAGCGGAAATAACAATGCCTATTTTTATCCGCTCCTGCCGGAATTTAACAAGCCGGTAATTGCTGATAAGCACGTAAAACACGAAAATAAGCGCCGCAAAAATATACACCATGATGCCGGTCTGATACAGCATGGATTTTTCAAATTCTTCAAATACCGGATTGAAAAAAACCATCAAAGCCGCCCCTGCAAGGACAAACGCGGGCAGCGCGACAATGGATGTGTACTGAATTGTTTTTCTGTTTTCAAGACGGTAAAGCGCGCAGGTAAAAAACATACCCGCTGCCGGAATAAAGGACGTCACTATCCTGTTTATTATTTCAAATTCTTCAACGCCGTAATGCTGCCAGAAAAGCACGCAGCCTGCCCATCCGGAAAGCAATAAATTCAAAAGCGCAAAAGAAACGCTTAGCGGGTTAATTCCTTTTATAAGGGCTATTATTGCCAGAATGGCGTTAACAGCCGCGGCTATCGCAATAATATTATAAATCATTATAAATAACAATTTATCACCGCTTTAAGTAATTATCAAGGATAATAAAAGGCAATGTCACTCCATAAAAAAAAGCAGCAGGCCGGCATTTCTACCGGTCTGCTACACCCCTCGGACCCTGAACTGTGTTTCTTTATTTTCTGTATCGCCTCACTCCGGCTATTACTAAGCATAAAACATACCAAAAATTACCCTTTATTTTATTAGGTTTTCCAGGATAGCCGTTGCGCAATTTTATGCGCATTGCACACTTTTGGATTTTTTTTGCGCAGCAGGATGTTACTTTAATTATAAGGAATTTCTATCTTTACCTCTGTATAAGTGTTTCCATCACTTTCAATAATAAGCGTCCCATTATGAGCCGTCACAATTTTATCAGAAATAGAGAGCCCAAGCCCCGTTCCCTTTGCTTTTGTCGTAAAAAGCGGCTGTTTTAACTTTCTCATTATTTCGGGATTAATACCCGTACCATTATCCTTTACTTTTATCTCAAATGTTTTCTCTTTTTGAATAACCATAACTTTCACCAAAGGCAGGCGGCTTTTTTCACAGGCATCAGCCGCGTTTAACAGTATATTTAAAACAACCTGTTTCATCCTGTCTTTATCAAAATTTGCCATAAGAGAAGCCGCGGTCTTTTTAAAACTGAACTCAGCGTTTTTGCCTGTAAGGCGCGCCATCTTAACGCTGTCTTCCACAAGAGCTATCACATCACCGGAAAACTTTTCCACTCTTATATTATCTGAAAAATCTTTCCATGATTCAAGTATCCCCCTTAACCGGTTAATTTCATCCCTGATTATGGAAATGTTTTCCGCGTCAGTTTCGTTTTTCGGGTCAAGCAGCTGCGCAGCGCCCCAAAGCGCGGTCAGCGGATTTTTTATCTCATGCGCCATCTGCCTTGCCATAAGCCCTATGCGTTTCATGTTTTCTTCCGCGTCAAGCGTGCGCCTTAAAAGATAAGAATTAAGGCAGGCGGATATTTCTGCCGCGCCGTCCGCGAACAGGGATATTTCATTTTCCATAAAAGAAATATCAGCTGTCTGTTTTTTTGCGGTTATGGCCCCTTCTTCATCTCCCGCGTATATAAGCGGCGCCGTTATATCCGCTCCAAAAATTTTAAGGCTGCCGTCTTCCGCTATGGTTTCATACTTAAGCGTTATGCCGCTTAATTTACCGCTGTACTCCACGGTCACTCCCGCATCCGGCCCTATGCTCCATGACGGCACATAATAATTACCTTCTTTTATATAGACAATAACATCCATTTCCATTGTTTCAGACAGCAGCGCTATTATAGCTTTTATTTTTTCTTCATCGTTTATCTCTGAAACCTTCAGTTTTTTAAGCTCCCGCGCGGCCAGTTCGGTGCCGGACGCGCCGCTTACGGAATCAACAAAAAGTTTTATCACCCCGTGAAGAAACCTTGCATAGTAAAAAACGGCAAAACTGAGGATAAAAAGCGCCATCACTCCAAAGAACCTGTCTTTGCCGTAAAAGTAAGCGGCTATGGCATAAAAAACTGTTGCAGCGCCGGCGGCTATGGAATAAATAATAAGATTTTTCAGCACCACTCCGGCATCAAACAGCCTGTGCCTGAAAATAGCGCCAAACAGAATCAGGCAATATATGGCATTTGCTATATTCGCCATATGGTTAAACCTGTGAATCCCGATAGCGCCGGTAAGTTCAAAAAGAGCTCCCGTAAAAAGCACGACAAACGCGAATATAACGTATTTTATCTTTATCTTTTCCTGCTTATACTGCACTCTGCGGTATTTAAACAGAAGCACCATAAACCCCGCAATACTGAAGACAAAAATGTGCATAAGCACCCACACTTTAAACGGCGGCGTATTATAAAAAGAATCAAGCGCCGGCGAAAAAAACGTGGATATACTGTACAGCGACAGCAGCGCGGAAAAAATCAGCGAGACTTTCAGCAGGGAAACGCCGGGCCCTTTTGTGATTTTGAAAAAAGTAAGTATCAGAAAAATTCCGGCAGCCGGTATGAAAGCAACCACAACCGCGTTAATTTTTTCAAGATATTGTATCCCGCCGGGGCCCTGCCATAAAATTACAAGGGCATTCCACGCCGCAAGCAGTATACTTAGAATGGCAAATGAAATATTAAGCCTGTTTTTGCCTTTGGTCAAAGCCAGGATACCAAGGACCGCGTTTACAGCGCCTGTTGCCGCGATAAGATAAAAAATTGTGCTGTTATATGATTCCACCATTGTGTTCATGTCCATACTTTATCACCCCTTATGCCTATTTTCAAGTTAAAGTAAAAAGGCGGGGATTGCCCGCCCCGCCCTTTTACATCCTTTAGTTTTAGAACCTTATTGAAGCCAGAACCCCGAATACCGGAAATTCAAGCCCATGTTCGCCGTCATTTGGAACAATTTTCTGCTGCGACAGGGATTCGGAATATGACACGGAAGGCTGCGTGCCTATAGGGATTACCATAAGGTCAAAAGAATAAGTCTTGTTAAGTATGGCCCCCGCTTTTACAAGCACCCCCGCGTGCCCGCCGATGATTATGTCATAGTAAGCGCCCACGCTTAAACGGAAATCAAGCGGTTTTACAGGCATTATTATCGCAAATTCAGCTTCCGGCATAAAATCATACAGCCCAAAAGACCAGCTTGTGTCAAAGTTTCCCAGCGATTTCTTATTCACGCCTTCGTACGCAAGATAAACAAGGGGCAGTGTGAATTTTGACGAAGCTAAAGGAAGGCTGTTCACCGCGCCTCCGGCTCCAAATATCCAAAAACCCGTCTTATTTTCTTTTTCCGCGTATACATCCCTTTCCCAGGACGGTACATTTTCATTTGTATCCAAATATCCCTGCGCTAAAACCGTGCCGTATAAAGCTCCCGCCGCAACAACTGTCATTAATAACTTTTTTGCCTGAATTTTAATTTTCATTTTTATTCTCCTTTTTCATTTTGTTTTTGCCCTGAAAGCGCGTTTTTCAGCACTTCAAGTTTTTTTATAGACTCTGATGTTTCAAAAATTACAGAATAAAAATCCAACGCGGTTATCACCCCCAGTCCGGCGTAAGCGCCGATTTTCGCGCCTTTATCCGGGTGAAATATGGCGGTTAAAAGCGCCGCTGTTTTAGCCAGGGCAAAAAATCCGCCTGCAAGGTTTTTTCCTATAGCGAAATTCCCGCTGTAAGCCGGTATCATGCAAAGAACCGCCTGATTGACAGGGTCATTGGTAATTTCCTGCGCAAGTTTTTCCTGAACCCAGACGCCTATAGGCTTATTTCCTGTCATATAGTGGTCATAGTATTTTGACATTCCCATCAATTCCCATGTATTAAAGCTTCTGAAACCCGCGTTATCAGCCAGAAAATTAAAAAGATCAAGCGTATACGTAAGTTCCGTAATGTACCAGCCGTCCTTTTTCCACCCTTTTACTATCCTGCTTTCAGACGATATTTTTCTTTTTGTCTCTTCATCAAAATTAAACTTAAAATCCAGAAACCGGTCTATTGAATAAATCATTTCTTCCCTTGCGTACTGCAGCGATTTGTTCTGCGCGGAGCTGATATCAGAACCCGGTATTTCCGCAGTACCCCTGGAATTAATTGTGTAAATTTTATTCCCGGTTGTGGACGCGCACCCGCACAGGATAATTACCGCCGCCGTAATCATTGCCAGTTTTGTTTTTTTCATTTTGTTTTCTCCTTTTCGTATTTGTAACAACTGTGTAATAGCAATTGCCGTGCCGCGGTTTTTATTCATATTTTAAAGGGAATTTAAGGTGTGTTTCCGCGCAACACATTGCGCGCACGGCAAATGTCAGCGTGGGAAAATCGCGGCTCGACAGCCCGGAAGAACAGCGGTGTAAGCTATAGGCAATTAAGCATAAGCATAATCATAAAAAGATCAGACGGTGGCAGCATTCGGTAGTTATATTTGATTTGAATTGTTTATTGCCCTGGTAGCCGCACCCTTTTAGGGTGCGTTGTTTAGATTTTGCTTTTGCTTATCTGATTATAGCTTAATCTGCTATATTTATATTTAACTGCCACACCCTAAAGGAACGCGCCTACCGGATCTAAACCAAGCTTCTGAGCCGCTGAGCTGCCGAGCTGCCATTATTTGCGGCGCGTGCTGAAAAAATATACACAACACCTGTGAGGCGGAGGGACGGATGCACAGAGGGACAGAGGGACGGAAGATAAAAGATACCAGTTTAAGCTATAGGCAGATAAGCAGAAGCGGAAAAGGCAAATAAAACATGAGGGACAGAGGGACGGAAGCACGGAGGGACGGAAGCAAAACAAAAACAAACTACCGCACCCTAAAAGGATGCGCCTACCATTGCATATAACCAAACCCGGCAAACACGAGGGACGGAAGAAAAAACAAACATAAAACAAGTATCGAAAATTCGAAATTGGAAAATTAGAATAAAACCACAGGGGTTGGGTGTGTTTTTTCAGTGCGTGCCGCGCAAATACAGTATGTACCCGGCAGGACGTATTTAATGCGACGGCGGCAAATTTGTATGTGCCGTGAATTCACGGTTGCCAATGACGTTAACACGCACAAGACTTCAAACTTATTTGGATACAAGAACACCAATTCGCGGCGCGTACTGAAAAAATACACACAAGCCCTGTAAAGCCGAGGGACGGATGCACAGAGGGACAGAGGGACGGAAGATAAAAGATAACAGTTTAAGCTATAGGCAGATAAGCAGAAGCGGAAAAGGCAAATAAAACATGAGGGTCGGATGCACAGAAAAATAAAAACCAGCGGTTTAAGTTATAGGCAGTAAAGCAAAAACGAAATCTAAACAACGCGCCCTAAAAGGACGCGGCTACCAAAACAAAACCAAAAATTAAATATATAACTTCAAATAATAAAAAAGGGGTTGGGGATATTTTCCAGAAAAGCGGGTATTTGAATTTTATCGGGTGAAGTTGTCCATAAACTTTATCATCTGCTCGTTTATAAAAGCAAACCTGTTCTTTTTTTCCATTACGGTATCAAACGTGCGGACATATTTACCCGGGACAATTTCATCTTCACACATGCTGTAAAGTCCTTTCACGCTTTCTTCGGTACATTCAAGATGAAACTGGAACGCGGCTATTTCATTTCCAAAAACAAAACCCTGATTCTCGCACGCGTCGGAATACGCTATACGTTCGCATCCGGCAGGCACTTCAAATGTTTCACCATGCCAGTGAAAAGCTGAAAACTCATGGGGTATTCCTTCAAAAATCTTCATGTTCCTTCCGGCTTCAGTAAGATAGGTATTATGCCACCCTATTTCTTTTTCCCTGTTGGGGTATACTTTCCCCCCAAGGCATTCAGCCAGAATCTGCGCGCCTAAGCATATGCCAAGCACTTTTTTGCAGGATGATACCGCCATTGATATAAAACCTTTTTCACCGGACAGCCACGCGTATTTATCTATATCATTCACGCTCATGGGCCCGCCCATTATTATAAGCATATCAAAAGCGTCCATATCCGGAAATTTTTCATTTTCATATACCCGTGTATACGTAAGATTATGGTCCCTTGCCTTTGCCCACGGTTCTATTGTACCGGGCCCTTCAAAAGGCACGTGCATTATTATATGTATATTCATTTTTCACGCCCGTTTCCGTTTAACCTTAACATGACATACACCAGAAACAGAAAGTTTATCATAATCATAACGCCCAGTATCAGATCAGTTGCGGCCGACTTATTTTCCGCTTCTTTTATCCTTTTTAATGTCAAAGCTTCCCTTTCATCAATCATCTTTTCTTCAAGCACCCTGTCAAGGATCTCCCTTGTTTTCTTAATATCTTTCTGCTGCTGTGCCGCGGGTATGGGTGTGGCAGTCAAAACCGGCGATGCAACAGGCGTTTTTTCTATATTTTCTATAAGCACCATTATTTTATCCTCTTTTGCCCGCGCAAGCGGAATAACCGAAAACAACAGAATAATTATTACTGCTGCTGTCATTTTTTTCATTATGCACCCCTTTGCGTTTTATTTTATTATACACCAAAAATTTCTATATTTTATTAAATCTTAACCGCCAAAAATGTTTATACACCGCCGAGACCGTAAAAATACCCGCCATAAAAAGAACAACCGTCGCGCCCAGCGGCAGGTTTAACGCGAAAGCCAGCAGGCTGCCCAGTGCTCCGCCGATAAATCCCGCGGCGGCTGACAGTATTAAAAAAGATTTAAAGCTTACGCACGCCTGTTTTGCCGCGGCTGCCGGCAGTATTATCATCCCGAATATCATAAGCCCGCCCGCCGTATTAAGCCCGGCAGACACCACCGCGCCGGTTAAAAGAAGCATCAGATAATATATCCGCCTTTCTTTAATGCCGTTTGCCAGGGCCATTTCCCTGTTAAAAAGCACAAACATAAGTTTGCTGTAATAGTAAATAATAAAGGCAAGTTCCAGCACAAGAACAAAAACGGAAAACAAAATATCCATCCAGCCGGACAAAAAGACATTGCCCCACAGCACCGAATACAGCATCTGCCTGTGCCCTTCAAAAAGCCCCACGCCTAAAAGCGCAAGCGCCATTAAAAAAGCGAACATAACGCTTAAAATTGAATTAACCGAAGACTTTACTTTGTCAGAAACCGGCCCTAAAAGGGCGGACATTAAAATAGACGCGGCGAAAGCCGAAACTTTGCCCGGCAGGCCAAAAACAACACCCCATACACCGCCTGCCATTGCCGCGTGCGACACCGCCACACCCACAAAAGGAATTTCCAGAAGCAGAATAAACGCCCCCGCAAGCCCGCACGAAGTTCCGGTAATAACACAGGATAAAAATGCCTTTACGTAAAGTTCATCCATATATTTTTTCCATCGCGTTTTTTCCGCCAAACAGTTTATCCGCCCTGCCATCAAAGGAAATTTCCCCTTTTTTCAGCACAACCACGCGCGCCGAAGAAACCGGCATACTGTCTATCATATGCGTGACAAATATAACTGTGATATTATGTTTTTTATGTATTGAATCGGCAAGCTTAAGAAAAGCCATATACGCGTATGGGTCAAGGTTAAGGTTGGGTTCGTCAAGCACCAGCAGTTCCGGTTTTCTTACAAGCACCATTGCAAGCATCACTTTCTGTTTTTCTCCCCCGGACAATTCACAGAAACGCGATTTAAGAATTTTACTTATTTTAAGTTCATCGGCTATTTCACCCATATCTTTATCCATACCCGCGCTTTTCGCGGAACTTTCTATCAGTTCTTCTGCGGTTGCGGGAAAACCCGTTTCTTCACGCAAAGACTGCGGAATATAACCGCACTTTCCCCCGTTTAAAAAGACTCTTCCGCCTGACGGTTTTATAAGCCCAAGCAGGCATTTTACCAGCGTGGTTTTGCCGGAACCGTTCGGACCTATAAGGGTTATAAACTCCCCTTTTTTTATTTCAAGGTTAACCCGCGACAATATTTTTTTTGAACCTATTGTTACATCAAGGCCTTCAACAGAGGCAAATACATTATTCATTGACTGCAGCCCCCGGCTGCCTGCTTTATAAGGTTAAAGTTGTATCTCCATAACGCAAGAAAATCGCTGTCATCCCCGGACGCGCCGGGGAAATTAAGAAGCACCGCTTTTTTTACTTTAAGTTCCCTGTTTATTATATCCGCTGATGTGTCGTGGCTGCCGTTTAAATTGCTTAAAATAACCGCGGCACGGCCGTTTCTGCTTTTTTTTATTATTTCCGATATTTCTTTTGCCGTAAGGTTTTCCGCTTCACCGAATAACGCCACAGGTACAAATCCAAAATATTCCGCCAGGTCTTTCTGAACGGCGCTGACAACGGCTTTTACCTTCTTTTTTCTCATGCAGCTTATGTACATCTGGTCATCCGTCACATTTTCCATTACAGAAAAAACCACAGCCTGCCTGTTTTTTTCAAACTCTTCAAAATTTCCCGGATAATAACCGTTTAAAAGCGCCGCCATTTCTGACAGCCCGTTAAAATACCCTTCCGGCGTAGTAAGCGCGGATGCTTTTAAAACTTCCACTTTGGCTTTTTTATTTATCTTCTTTATCGCCTGCGCCAGCGCCTGCTGGTACGGGTGTATTATCACAAGTTTTGCTTTTTTTACGGCAAGCGCGTCCTGCGGTTTTAAATCAAAATGTCCCGGACAGGCATCCGGCGGGATAAGCACGGTATTTTTTATCCCCGGCGCTATATCCTTTGCCAGCGACGCAATCATGGATGTGCCGCATAAAACATTCTGCTGTGCGGTTTTGTCCCCGCACGATGAAAATATTATTACAGCTGCAAGTAAAACAAATATCTTTTTCATAAACACCCCATATAATTAATTTAATTTAAAGACGATGGCTATCTGCAGGGCAAACGGTTCCGCTTTTATTGCATCAGGAAGCGGCGGATAAGGCGCGGCGCGCCGGATATTCTGCACCGCCTCTTTATCAAGCATTTCATTCCCCGACGACGTTAAAAGCCGCGCGTCTGCCACGGTTCCGTTACGGTTAATGGAAAAAGCCACCACAGACTTTCCCGCAATTCCCTTTTGCCTGGCCTGCGGCGGATAAAAACGGTTTGCCTGTATCCTCTGTTTTACAGCGTCATTGTACGCGTAGACTGAATTCTGTGTTTCAATATCTCCGACGGCAGCAGCCGTGCCGCCGCCCATATCATCATTCTCTGAATTTTCGTTGCGCGCGGCCGTGTCATTTTTTGCCAGTTCTGTCTTATGTCCGGTCTTTGCGACATACGGCATAAGTTCAAGCGTGACATCCACCGGCTGATTTACAGCCGTATGTTTTCCTTTAAATAAAGAAAACATGCCGGATGCAGTGCCTATTATTCCCGCGTGCAGCAGCGCTGAAATTAATAACGCCGCGGCGGATACAGGTAAAGCTTTATTTTTTTTCACATTTATCCTTTATATTCAGCTGTACAGGAACCTTTTTATTTTCTTAGAAGGCGTCTTTTCAAATTCCTGCGCGTGTATTTTAACGGCGGATACCTGGCTGTAAACCGGCAGCTGCGCGTTAAGTTTTTTTCTTATATTTTCCATCTCTTTTTCCAGCCCTGCTTCGTCAAGCCCGTCTTTATCAGCCGCGTCCATATCCGGAAAAATAAGCGCTGTTATTTTTCCGCCCCTGTCCACCACAACGCATTCGCTGACATAACGCATGACTGAAAGTTTTGTCTCTATCTCTTCGGGATAAATATTATGCCCGGAAGGGCCAAGTATCATGTTTTTTGACCTGCCGCACAGCGCGATATTGCCTTCGCTGTCCATGGTGCCAAGGTCGCCTGTCTTTAACCAGCCGTCCACAATTGTATCACGGGTGGCCGTCGGATTCTTATAATACTCTTTCATAACGCTTTCGCCTTTAAGCAGAATCTCGCCGGGGACCTTTGCCGGGTCCGGCGAATCTATCCTTGCCTGAAGGTAGTTTATAAGTTTTCCCACTGTTCCTTTTTTATGTTCTTTCCAGTTCGCGTAAGAAACAAGCGGGCCGCATTCTGTCATGCCATACCCAATGGTAAAAGGAAATTTTATCGACTTAAAGAAATCATCCACTTCGGGGCTTAATGACGCGCCGCCTATTATTATTTCCATGAAGTTTCCGCCAAAAACATTCACTATCTTTTTTCTAATCACCGCTTCAATACCTTTACCCACAACCGGCACGCTTAACAGAAATCCTGTAGGTGTCCCGTCTATGCTTTTTTTTATCTGATTTCTGTAAATTTTTTCAAGCACAAGCGGCACAGAGAGGATAAGCCTTGGCTTTATTTTTGCAAACGCCTCTACCAATACCGTGGGCGAAGGCAGCCTGTCTAAATATGTAATGTGGCATCCCGCCGCTGTGGGAAATAAGAATTCAAACGCGCAGCCAAAAGAGTGCGCCAGCGGAAGAAACGACAGCACATTATCGCCCGGTTTTAAAGGCATGTTATCCATGGCAAACCTTACGTTAATATAAAGGCTGCGGCGGCTTAACACCACACCCTTGGAAAGCCCGGTGGTACCGGACGTGTACACAATGGCGGCGGTTTCACTGTCAGCGATGTCGCGCATGAAAAAATGTTTGGCTTCTTTCTCCGGTTTTTTCCTGCCAAAGATATTTTTTACCGCGGACACGGCTTTCATTAATAAAGCTGTTTTTTCATTAATGTATTCCCTCTCCATTGTGTCTATCCTGTACGCGGCGGCAAGTTTTTCGGTTTCAGTCAGATCAAGCTGTCCAAGTATCTCTTCAGAAGCGAATAAAAGCACGGAGTCTGAATGGTTTATTATATGCTGAATTTCCGACGGTTTAAAGTCCGCCAGAATAGGCACTATCACGGCGCCGTATGTTATGGCAGAAAGGTAAGTAAGCACCCAGTTTGTGCTGTTGCGCGCGGCAAGGGCTATCTTGTCCCCTTTTTTCAATCCCGCTTCGGAAAAAGATTCATGCATCTTGGCCACTTTTTCCGCGGCTTCAGCGTAAGTTATTGGTTCTTTGCCGTAATCCGAAAAAGCCGGCAGGGCCGCGTTCTGTTCAAAACTCTGCCTGTAAAGTTCCGATAATGTCTCCGCCATATACCCTCCGGTTATCCAATAAACTTTTATCCCATATCCCATAAATAAATACAAACAATGTCAATTGTTAGCATCACTTGTCATCTTTATTTATGGTTTATGGCTTTATATTTATTAACTTCTTTTATGCTTTATTTATTGGTTATGGGATATCTGTTTATGGGATAATTTATTACAACCCTTCCACATTCATATCTTTCGGATATGTCACTTTTACCCTGTATGTTATAACCTTTTTCTGCCCTGCGCCAAGCTTGAATTTAAGCGTGCAAATTCCCTTTTCATCTTTTTCCACGCACTCTTCGCTTGCTTTGTAAACTTCAACTTTAATCTTATCGTGCTGCGATACGGGCATAGGCTCTTTAATTTCAAGCTGTGCCTCTTTTTTATTGAAATTTTCAACTGTTATCTTAAAGCCGTAATCAGCGCCGTTGTCATTGCCAAAAAGGCCGCGGTCCCCGGTTTTCTTATCTGTTATTTCCCTCTTTATTTTTATGTTCTCGTCTATTCCGAAAGAGACTGTAAGCTTGTCCCCTGTGTTTATCACTTTTCCTATCTGCTGTTTGCCGGAATAGTCGCCGTCAAGATACACGGCCATCTCGCCCGGCATAAGCGACAGTTCGTCCTTATTTTCTATTTCCGCGGTAAGGTAAGCCGCATCGTTCCGCGAAGGCACGGCCGAATAATACATTCCGGCAGTGTCAAATTTCATGTTTTTTAAAAATACGCTCTTGGGCTCCCCGTTTGACGGGACATTGAACCTGCCCTTCATTTCCACCTTCATTGAAAGTTCGTTTTCCATTATAGCGTTGTACGCCGCGGGCGCTTCCGCGTAAGCTTCTTGTGCTTCAGCCATTACCGCGGTGTCCATTGCCATCGCCGCAGGTGCGGCTTCCGGCCTGCTCATCATCATCTTAGCTTTATAAACCTGGCGCTCCCTTAAAATCCACGGCGCGGGTTCAGGAATATTTATATTGTGCTGCTTGTTTCCGGTGGAAACCGTAAGTTTCACGTTTTTCCATTCCTCGCCGGACTGCTGGTAAACCACAGCATTATAAGCCACTTCAGCCGCGGAAACGGCAGGCGTATAATTCGCTTCATACGAAGGGTACCAACCCGAGTTATATACGGCGTACTTAACGGTTATTCCCGCGTCAGCTAAAACAGCCGAAGAATCCACCCTTATAAAAAGCACCTTATTTCGCTTTAAGTTTCCAGCGCGGACTGATGAAAGTTCAGATTCAATCACAGCTGCTTTTTCTTTTAATTCCTTAAGTTTCTTTTCACCCGCGCGTTTATCTTTGTATGCCTGCTCTAACCCTTTGACGGCAAATTTAATTATTGAATCCAGGTTGGTTACAGATACGTCTTTTGTTGCCAGCGCTTTTGAAACTTCATCCGCGGACTTCGCGTTAATTGATTCCAGCGCCTTTATCTTTGACTCATTCACCTTAATTTTATCTTCATACGACACTATTTCAGCTTTTATCGCTTCAAGAGAGGCCCTTAATTCTTTTTCTTTCTGCTCAAAAACAGCCTTGGATAGAACTTCTTTATACTCAAACTCTTTTATTAAAAAAGCTCCGTCGCCGGCTTTTTTCACCGAAAGGGTGTTTTCCACCATTCCCACGGGAAGGTCGGTTATTGCAAGAAGGGTTTCGCCTTTGGCAAGGGATGCGGTAAAATTTCTTTCCACGTATGCCGTGTTTGAATACACGGTAACGCCGGATATGGGCGCCTTAATTTCTGACGCATTTTCAAATCCCGGTATGGCCGCGTACAGCGAAACACACGAAAATAAAGACAGTATCATAATAAGCTTTTTCATATTATTACCTCCAAAAGTAATTAATACGCTAATTTTACACCCGTTAAACCTTATTTTCAATTTAATAATATGCAAGTATGCTATTGCTTTATACTGCGGATAAATTATAATTAAAGATATACGAAGTTTGTCCGATATATAACAAAGAATCTGCAATAAGGAGCATTAAATTGGCGCTAAAAAACTGTGAAAGATGCGGAAGGACAATGGATACAGGCCAGTCATCGGCAACTGTGTGCCCTGACTGCCTTATGAAAGACGGCATGGACCTTGGAAAAGTGACTTTATACTTAAGAAAAAACCCCCTTGCCAGCGTGTCTCAGGTCTGCAAAGATACCGGCGTCCCCTTTTCAACGGTCAACCGGCTTATAGATAAAGGCACGCTTAAAATTTCAAACAGGCCCAACTCTTCTGTGTGCAGGTTCTGCGGAAAACCGGCAAAAGACAGCGTATGCCCTTCCTGCCGCGACAAACTGAAAAATTCCGGCATAATAAAATAAATTTTGCCAAATATCCAACCGTCCAAGCCTCTAAGCATCCAAGCGTCATTTTATTATATGTCCGGCACAGGCAATTCATTTAAGACTGCCGTCTGGGCGGGCGAAAAATTAAAGGAACACGGCTGTGCTGCGTCTGTTACGCCATTTGAAAAAGCATCCCTTAAAAATAATCCTCCGTCAAATGAAAATCTTACCGGGCTGTTTTTCCCGACTCACGCGTTTACCGCGCCATGGCCGGCTATAAAATTTGCCCTTAAAATGCCGCGCGTGAAAAAAGCGCCCGCGGTTATTATCGCGTGCCGCGCAGGAGCTTATTACGGGCCGCTCCCGCTTCCGGGAATGGAAGGCACTGCGTGCCTGATTATCGCGTTAATACTTCTGCTTAAAGGTTATGACATACGGGGTTTTGCCGGAATGGACATGCCGTCAAACTGGCTGGCAGTACACTGGGGGATGACGGAAAAACACGCGCAGTATTTTTACGGCAAAACAAAACGCGAAATTTCCGCGTTTATAGGCATGATTACTTCAGGCAAACGGGTATTTAAGGGTATACCATCATGGATAATGGGAACAGCGCTTATTCAGATAAGTTTCATGTATCTTATCTTCGCGCGTTTTATGCTTTCAAAAATAATGTTTGCCGATGAGAAATGCACAAGCTGCGGCATCTGCGCCGCCAACTGCCCTTACGGCGCTATTATAATGAAGGGTGAAAAGATAAAAAAACCATATTGGACGTTTAAATGCGAAAGCTGTGAAAGGTGTATCGCCTTCTGCCCGGAAAAATCAATTCAGGCCGCGCATTCATATATTATTGTTTTGTGCTGGGTTCTTTACGGCTTGGCAGCGTCCGTAACAGCACAGGTAGTGCTGCCCCTGCATATGTCGGAAAATTATATTACCGCAATGTTATTTCAAATCGCGTACACACTTGGATTCTTTTATATAGGCTATCACATATTATTTTTTCTTACCCGTTACAAACCTTTCGCGTGGTTTTTTTCCCATACCACCTTTACAAAGATATACCGGCGCTACCATCAACAGGACACGACTTTGCGGGACTTGAAGAACGGGAAATAGAATGCCGAGGGACGTAAGAACAGCGGTTTAAGCTATAAGCAATTAAGCAGAAGCGGAAAAGGTCAGAAAAACATGATGGACGGATGGACGGGAAAAATAAATCTAAATCTACTACCGCGGGCTAAAGACCCGCGTCTACCAAACCTCCAAGCCTCCAAGCATCCAAGCCTCCAAGCATCCAAGCCTCCAAGCATCCAAGCCTCTAACCTTCCAAGCATCCAAGCATCTAACAAAACATCTTTTATTATCCCCTTATATACGGTATATTTATCATTATGATTAACGAAAACACTCCCCACGAATATGACAGCGAAACAAAAAACGCGGCGCTTATATCGGCTATGATAGCGGCTTTTTCCATGTCATTTATGGGTTCTTCGCTTAATGTGGCATTACCTTCAATAGGCAAAGAATTCGGCGTAAGCGCCCTTTTTCTTGGCTGGATAGCCACATCCTACCTTTTAAGTTCGGCAATCTTTCAGGTACCATTTGGGCGGCTTGCCGACATTTACGGAAGGCGCAGGTATTTTACCGCTGGCATGATAATTTTTACATTATCATCACTTGCCACCGTTTTTGTTACAAACGTCGTTTTATTTATTACGCTGCGAGTGGTTCAGGGCATTGGCGGGTCAATGGTATTTGGCACGGGTGTGGCAATTTTAACATCTGTTTTTCACGCCAAAGAAAGGGGCAAAGCGCTTGGCCTTAACGTTGCCGCGGTTTACACGGGGCTCTCCGCAGGGCCTTTTCTGGGCGGCATTCTTACGCAGAATTTGGGATGGCGTTTTATATTTCTGGTAAATACGCTGATGTGCGCGGCGGCTGTTTTTTTTGCCGCCTTTAAAATGAAAGGCGAATGGGCGGAATCGGGCGGCGAATCTTTTGACCTTATCGGCTCTTTAATTTTTGCGCCCGGAATGTTCTTCTTAATATTCGGACTGTCTTCATTGCCTTCTAAAACAGGCGCCGCGGCGCTTATACTTGGCATACTTCTTCTTGTGCTGTTTGTTATTGTGGAGTTTAAGATAAAACACCCTGTCATGAATATGAAGCTGTTTTTTCACAACGCGGTCTTTGCCTTTTCAAATCTGGCCGCGCTTATACATTACGCCTCTTCTTTCGCGGTCTCTTTCCTTTTAAGTTTATACCTGCAGTACGTAAAAGGTTTCTCTCCGCAGGCAGCAGGGCTGGTGCTTATGATACAGCCTGTAATTATGATGACGTTCGCGCCTGCGGCAGGAAAACTGTCGGACAGGTTTAACCCCGGTAAAATCGCGTCGTCCGGAATGGCAATGACGGCAGCCGGCCTTTTAATGCTTGTCTTTATAAACGCGCAGACCCCCGTATATTACACGGCAGCCGCGCTTATTTTTATAGGCTTTGGGTTCGCGTTTTTCTCTTCGCCAAACACCAACGCGGTTATGAGCAGCGTGGAGAGAAAAGACTATTCAATAGCGTCAGCCGCGCTTGGAACAATGAGGGTGACAGGCCAGATGACCGGCCTTGCCATAGGGATGATGGCGCTTTCAATATTCATAGGAACCGCGAAGATAGAACCTTCAAATATGGGCGAATTTATAAAAGCCGTACAGGCTGCGTTTATGCTGTCAGCCGCGCTGTGTATTGCTGGGATTTTCGCGTCACTTCAGAGGAATAAAAAATAAACTTCAGCTTTTATTCAGCGGGTCAGCAATTCCGGCTTCTTTAAACCCTTTAGCCCTAAGTTTACACGCAGGACATTTACCGCACGGCAATTTATTACCTTCATAACAAGTGTGAGTGTATTTCATCATATCAAGTACTCCCAAATCCTTCGCCAGAAACACCGTCTGCATCTTGTTTTTGTTCAGTAAAGGAGTATGAATTTTTACAGTGTATTCCATCCCAAGAGACAGGCTTTTTTCCATTGAACGAATAAACTCTCCCCTGCAGTCGGGATATCCGGAATAATCCGCCTGCGACACGCCTATTACGATATTTTCCGCTTTGTTAACATAGGCATAAGCCGCGGCAGCAGTTAAAAACAGGATATTCCTGCCCGGCACAAAAGAAGCCGGAAGTTTTTTATTTATTTTATCGTGTTTGTTTATTGATGATATTTTGTCAAGCAAAGCGGAATTTTGGATGGCTTCGTACTCTTTAACAACAATAACCGTGTGTTTTACCCCGGCAAGTTTGGCAATTTTAGCCGCGCTTTTAAGCTCTATTTTATGGCGCTGTCCATAGTTAAAACTTACAGCCATAACGGTTTTAAATTTCTTTTTCGCCCAAAAAAGTGCAGTCGTTGAATCCTGCCCGCCGGACAACAACACAACGCATTTTGAATTATTTTTTTTCATTTATCTCCGCCTTAAGTGTTTTAAGGATTTTACTATTTAAAACCTTTACGGTCAACAACCATTGGTGTAGGTGTTTATAACCTTTTTAATGTAGAGACGCATCATGATGCGTCTAAGATTTCGTTTTTGAAAAAAACCGAGACGCAATATATTGCGTCTCTACGTTATAAAAGAAATTTATCGCTTCTGCTTATCTGCATTATGCTTAATCTGCTATGGTTTCCGCCTTGGTAGCCGCGTCCTTTTAGGGCGCGTGGTTTTTAAATTTCTAAAACAGCCATCACGGCTTCGCCGTTATGATTTATGCCCGTTATTCTTATTCCGTTATTCACCCATTCAATTTTTTCTATTTTCATTATCGCTTTATCAAATATTTTAACAGTCTTACCGGGATTCTTTGGTTCATTATGAAAATTTAAAACAACCAACTTATTACTTTCAATACCTGCAACTATAAATGCCACTACATCCGAGTTTTTCCATGCAAAATCTGATGATATGCCTATATCGCCGCTTTCAAATTTATAAACTTGAACTATTGATTTTTCGTCAAATTTCAAACCTTGATTACCAGCCAGGGATAACAGATTAACCGCCGGCTTTATGAATTCAGGAGCCCCTCTTGGCGGTAATTGTATATAAATTATTTTATCTGCAGATTGTGAAATACCGAAACTCGCCCCTAATAAATTAAGAATAACACTTCCATCTTTTAACGAAAAAAAATCCAGTTGTTCATATCCCTTGCTTTTGTCGCAGCGACAGAATAGTATATTTTTATTCACAATATCCAAATCTAATAATTCATAGCAATTTACACCGCTATTTACTGTAAGTTCTAATCGCCCGTTTTTGGCATTATGGACATATACATCATAAATTCCAACGCTTTTTTTCTTAGCATATAATATTTTCTCTTTAAACAAGGAAAACTTGACATTAAGTTTTTCATCCGCGTCATCATTGATAATAATGGTGTTTTTAGCTTTCTTTAAAAAGATTTTGTTACCACTGACAATTAATTCGCCGTCAACAGATTCAGCACGCAGTGATGAAAAGGATAACGCAACAAAAACAATAGCCGCAACAGTTGAAAATATTGTTATTCTTTTCATCCCAATTCCCTTTGTTTTGATATTTTACAATTATAATGACATGTTAGCATAATTTCTTAAAAAAAGTGGTGAGATTTAGGATTAAAAACAAAATCGTATATTTTTAACGACGTATTCAAAAACCAACTGCCGCGGGCTAAAGACCCGCGTCTACCAGGGCAAATACAAAACCGAGACACAATGTATTGTGTCTCTACATTAACAAATTATTAATTAAAACAAACATTTAAAATCCGCAATTACGATTTTCCCGTCTTTTAAAACAGCAAAAGCAATTTCAAAATGGTTTTTATCATTATAGTGAACTTTTTTTATTCCCAGCTTGCTGTCATAAACTACATTTATTATACCGGGGGCATTATTAAAGGTTTTAAGCCTGGATAACGCAAGGATGATTCTGCAGAATATTTTTTTCTTTTGCCCTGTCAGCATATTATATTTTAATAACGCCTGCTCCAAAAAAGATATTAACTCCATATTACTTTTTTGCCATTATTCTTGGTTTGGAGGGTATTTTTTTGCCTGTTACTTCAGAGAAACCTTTAGCTGATTTTAATTTTTCTTCAAAGTTATCAAACGCGGATTCAAAGTTAAACGAATCTTCTTTAAGCTCCACAATCCTCATCTCATCCAGCATGGCGCGTTCAAGTAATTTGTGTATTTTATACCCTTTTTCATCACAAAAGTTCCTGAATTTATCCCTGACGTCCTTATCTATCTTGTTTGTAAAGGTCGCAAGTTTCGCCATATCATTCACCCCGTATATTGTCAGTTTTTGTTTCCATACAAAGTATACCCGCACCATAATTCAAATTCAAGTACAAAATAATTATTTCTTACGTGTTTTTTATTTCTAAAAAACGTGTTGTTTAACCCAACTGTCCCTGCTTCTTTCGCTCGTAAACTCGCTTCATCGCAGGGATCTACGCTCACAGGCTCGCTTCGACCGCGGGCTAAAGACCCGCGTCTACCAGGGCAAATACAAAAACGAGACGCAATATATTCCGTCTCTACGTTATAGAGCACACCATAAACAACGCACCTTAAAAGGTGCGGCTACCAGTTCTAAACCGTCCCTCTGTCCTTCCGTGCATCCGTCCCTCTATCTTACCAAGCCTCCAACCATCCAAGCCTCTAAGCCTCCGGCTTACAAAGTTCTTGCCGCCGTTAAACATATCACTTTCCCCGCGCCGGATTTTTTTAACACGCGTGCGGCCTCGTTTAACGTGGCACATGTGGTGGCGACGTCATCAACCAGCGCGATTGGCATGCCTGTTACGTCACACGAAACTTTAAACGCGCCCTTTACGTTTTTTGCCCTGTCTTCCCTTTCCAGAAACCTCTGCTGCTGCGTCTCTTTTACCTTTATCAAAGCGTTAATTACTTTATTGCCGCTTAGCTTTGCCACCTCTTTTGCCAGCACTTCGCTTTGATTATAACCGCGTTCCGCCCCTGTTAACCTGCTTACCGGTACAGGTACAAAAACAAATCCGGTTAAATCCACATCCGCATTATTCATAACATATCGCGCAATCACTTTACCGGCTTTGGTTTTCTGATGAAATTTCAGGGAGTGTATAAGCGCCCTAAGCGCGCCTTCGTACGCGCCGGCGGAGCGCGCGTAATCAAAGTGCCGTTTATTCACCCTGCATGGCCCGCATTTATCCACGTGTTTTGAAGGCAGTGAAATACCGCATACTTTACAGTAGTTTTTACCGATTGGTTTTATGGACTTGTAACAGGAAGGGCAGACATACCCGTATTGAAAATCCTTTATATACCTGCCGCAGTTTGCGCATTGTGTGGGATAAAAAAGGCTTAAAAGCCCGTTTACAAACTTCATCTTTGGCCCTCTATGTTTTAATATCTTACAGCAGCGCTTTACACAGCGCTATTATCTTCCCCGCTATTATTTCATTTGTATAATTTTCGCATACCCGTTTGTATCCCTTTTCAATAAGCGCGTTATATAACTCTTTATTATTTAATTTTTCTATTGCCTCGGCAAGGCCAAAAGGGTTGCCTTCCCTGAAAATAAGGCCTGCGTCTGCTATGACATTTGGTATTTCACCGGAGTCAGAGCCGATTACGGCTATTTTTGAAGCGAACGCCTCTATCAATACCCTGCCAAACTGTTCTTTCCAGCCATGAGTGGTAATTGACGGCAGCACAAGCACCTGCATATTTTTTATAAACGCGTTAAGCCGCGCTCTGTCCATAAACCCGTGAAAAATAACCCGCTCTGATACATTATACTTTGCGGCGGAGCTTTTAAGCGCGTTTACATATTCTTCATCTCCGGTACCTATAAGATTTAAGTTAATACCTTTAACCTTTGACACCGCTTCAATAAGCGTGTCTATTCCTTTTTCTTCTATAAGCCTTCCTATATATACAACTTCTTTAATACCTCCGCCAAAACCGCAAGCCGGAGAAAAATCATTAACATTTAAACCGTACTGCGGTATTACTTCAACAGAGTTTATAAAACCTTTTACTTTAAGAATGTCGGCGCCTTCTTTATTGCCTGCCACCGCCGCATCCGCGTTTTTAAGGCAATATCGCTCTATTTTATTGTAGATAAAGTTGTAGCCGCGGTGGATGTTTTCCCAGGTGAAAAATACGGTTTTTTTGCCCGCTTTTTTCGCGGCTTTTATAAACTGCGCGCAGGCGGGGATAAAAGCATCCTCTTCAAGGTAAACAATATCCGGATTGTATTTTTTTATTATTTCGGACGCGTTAAGGTAAAAATGCATAAGGTGGTTTTTAAACTGTACCACTTTCCCGGTTTCATACGTTATGGATGTATTGCCCGTATAAACAGGCGCGTCTATTCCGCCTTCCGGCCAGTAAGGAGGGGTTACAAGCACAATTTGTACGCCAAATTTTTCCGCCATCAGACACAGCTTCTGCTGGTGATATTCAAGAACCGAGCTGTGCGATACAAAAAGTATTTTCAAAGCGTGTTATCCTATATCAGTAAACAGGTTCTTGTGTTCTTTCACCCAATCGTAAAGTTTTCTTACACCCTGCTCGGGGGAGGTTTTAGGCTGCCACTTTAACATCTTTTTTGCCTTTGCTATATCACAGACAAAAACAGGCTGGTCTCCCGGGCGCCACGGCCCAAACTTTGTCGGTATCTTTCTGCCGAAGAATTTTTCCAGAAATGCCAGAAGTTCCAGAAGCGACATTGTGTTTTTGGGCCCGCCGCCGATATTAAAGGCCTGCCCTTTTACTTTATCTATGTTTTTAATCGCCGCTTCATACGCGTCAATTAAATCATCTATGAACAATACATCGCGCACCTGTTTGCCGTCGCCGTAAATTGATATTGTCTTGCCAAGTGTTGCGGCAATGGTAAACCATGCCACCCATCCCTGGTCTTCTATGCCAAACTGGCGGTAGCCGTAAATACAGCTCTGCCGGAACACAACTGTCCTTATGCCGTATATCCTGCAGTAATCTATCATGTACTGATCCGCGGTTCCCTTGCTGCACCCGTAGGGGGAGTGAAAATCCAAGAGCCTGCCTTCGCTTATGCCTTTTGGGTAATCCCTGTAAGCGTATTTGCCTTTTTTTTCAACTATCTTAATATCGGTCATTCCGCCGTAAACTTTGTTAGTGGAAGAGTAAATAACCACAGGGTCTGCTTTTGTGTTTCTTATGGCTTCCAGCAGATTGAAAGTGCCAAGCGCGTTAATTTCAAAATCCTCGCGCGGGTCAGTGACAGAAGTGGTAACCGCCACCTGCGCCGCGTAGTGCAGCACCACGTCAAAATCTTTGTTCTTTTTAAAGACTTTTAAAAGGTCATCATATATACGGGTATCGCCTTTTATGAATGTCAGGTTTTTATATTTTTTTAACATTGAAAGGTTCCAGTCCGTACCCCTGCGCGACAGGTTGTCAAACACGTACACATCGTGGCCTTGTTTTAAAAACCGCTCCGCGGCATTAGCGCCAATAAACCCCGCCCCGCCTGTAATTAATATTTTCACATTCCACCTCAAATTTTTAATATTTTTATTTTCTCTCTTCCATCTGTCTTTCGCTTTATCTATTGGTTATGGGATATCCGTCTATTGGATAACGCTTTATCTATGGGATATGGGATAAAAGTTTATGGGATAAATACTTATTCCCCAAACTTCGCCCTTATATACCTTTTAAGCGCATCGCGCCATCCCGGCATTATATCCTTGTCAATCAATCCTAAGTGATAATTTCTTAAAGCGGAAAAAGCCGGCCTTTTAGCGTCCCTTTTCCACTGACTCTGGTTTACCACTTTAACCTTGCCGGGTTTGTGCATTATTTTTATTATCTCTTCCACCATCTCCACGCGCGAACAATATCCTTTATTGGAAGCGTGAAAGACACCGCACTCTTTTGACGTAATCATAAATTTTATAAGTTCCGCCAGGTCCAGCGAAAAAGTTGGGGAGCTTACCATATCTTTTACCGCTATAATTTCATCGCCTTTATTAACGCCGTTTACAACGTAATCCACAAAATGGTTGCGCCTTTCGCCAAACACCCACGCCGTCCTTAAAATTACCCCGTCTCCCAGTATCTCCCTTACAAACCTTTCGCCTTCAAGTTTTGTTTTACCGTAAAAATTACACGGGTTTGGGGTGTCAAATTCGGTATATGGTTCGTTTTTTGTCCCGTCAAAAACATAATCAGTGCTTATGTGAATCATACGGGCGCCGTGTTCTTTGCAGGCTATCGCGATATTTTTAGGGCCAATAGCGTTTACTTTCATCGCGTGGTCATTATCTTTTTCACACGCGTCAACATCTGTGATAGCGGCGCAGTTTATAACCACATGCGGTTCTTTTTTTGCCATGTATTCAAGAACTTCGCCAAGGTCTGTTATATCCACGTCCTTGCTTGAAAGCGCGCTTACCGCGTATGTTTCATCGCATACTTTTTTTACATCCGAACCTAAAAGGCCTGTACCGCCAAAAATAGCTACTTTCATCTTTCCTCCGTTTTACTTATATGCTTTCTTAAAATAATCCTTAAACGCTTTGCCTTTTAACGCGGACCACCAGTTCTTATTTATTACATACCAGTTGATTGTAAGTTTTAAAGCTTCGGTAAATGTGTGCTTTGGCTTCCAGCCAAGCTTTTTAATTTTAGCTGACGACAGCGCGTAACGCCTGTCATGGGCAAGCCTGTCTTTAACAAACTTCATGATGGACACGGGCTTTTTAAGCTGCTTGATTATGGTCTTTGCCACAAGTATATTGGGTTCTTCCACGTTTCCGCCCACGTTATAAACCTCGCCGGGCTTTCCTTTTCTGAATACCGTTTCAAGGGCGGCGCAGTTGTCTTCCACGTATATCCAGTTGCGAACCTGTTTCCCGTCGCCGTAAAGCGGAAGTTCTTTTCCTTCTATCGCGTTGGTAATAAAAAGAGGAATGAATTTTTCCGGGTGCTGAAAAGGTCCAAAGTTATTTGAACTTCTTGTGACAATAACCGGAAGATTGAATGTTTTAAAATAAGCAAGCGCGATAAGGTCAGACGCGGTTTTGGACGCAGCGTAAGGGCTTGTGGGTTCAAGCATGTCTGTTTCCACAGACTTGCCTTTCTTTACGCTGCCGTAAACTTCATCAGTGGAGATATGAACAAACCTTTTAACGCCGTGTTTTTTCGCGGCCTCAAGCATGTTCATTGTGCCGCGAACGTTTGTATCAACAAAAACACCCGGGTCAAGAATAGAACGGTCCACATGGGATTCCGCCGCAAAATGTACAACGGCATCAACACCCGCAACCGCCTTGTCAACAGCCGCAACATCACGGATGTCGCCTTTAATAAATGAGAAATTTGGATAGTTTTTAAATTCGGTTATGGTGTCCGGGTTTGAAGCATAAGTCAGCGCGTCAAAAACCGTGATTTTATATTTCGGATACTTCTTAAGCATAAGACGTGTAAAACAACTGCCGATAAATCCCGCTCCGCCTGTGATTAATATTTTCAAGTTATCCATTCTCCCTATTCGCTTTTGTTTTGTTCTTTCACCTTTCACCTATCGCCTATCTCGTTCTATGTACCGTTCTGTCACCTTTCTACTATCGCCTTTCTCGTTCTATGTTTTCCCAATCTTCCAATTTCTAATCTTCGGTTTTTGTTTTTTTTAACAAATTGCTATTTCACTTCCACTGCCGCGGGCTAAAGACCCGCGTCTACCAAACCCATTGCCTTCCTGAGCCGCCGTTCTTTTTCGCCCCGGTAGCCGCGCCTTTTAAGGCGCGTTGTTTTAAACCAACTGCCGCACCTTAAAAGGTGCGCCTACCAGATCTATTTCCCGCCGGGCCGCTGTTCTTCCAAGCCTCTAAGCATCCAAGCCTCTAAGCATCCAGAACTACCGATCTTTCCTGCTCCAGTCGTACGGTATTTCGCTTCCGTGCGCGGGCAGCCTGAATTCGTCCGGTTCTTTCGGGTTGTATGTTTCCGTGGGGGTATTGATTATAATTGCTTCATATTCCGAAGCCCCTTTAAACCCGTGATAAACATTATTGGGAATCTGCACCATCTGCATATTATGTTCGCCTATAAAAAATTCGTTTATTTCGCCTTTTGTCTTTGAACCTTCACGTGAATCATAAAGCACAAGCTTTATCATGCCGCGCACGCATACAAAACTGTCAAACTGCTTTTTATGGTAATGCCACGCCTTGGTTACACCGGGCATTACAGTTGTCATATATACCTGCCCGAATTTTATAAACATCTCATCGTCATTGCGCATCATTTCGGCAAGCCTGCCGCGTTCATCACACATTACCTTAAGCTGTTTTATCTTCACTCCGTCAATCATCTTATCCTCCGCAGAACTTTATATTTTATTCGCGCCGCTTTTTTTCACAAGTATGTTTGCTTCCAAAAGCGCGTCTTTAGATTCACCGCTGTCCATCCACCATCCGTCAAGCACATCATGGGTCATCATCTTTCTGTTTATGTAGGCGTTGTTTACGTCGGTAATTTCAAGTTCTCCCCTTTTGCTGGGTTTTAATTTTCCTATTATATTAAAAACTTCCGGCGGGTAAAAATATATACCGATAACAGCAAGGTTAGAAACAGGGTCTTTGGGTTTTTCTATGATTCTTTTAACTTTCCCGTTAACCACTTCAGCCACGCCGTATTCTTTTGGATTATCAACTTCTTTAAGGATTATTTTCGCGCCCTTTTTCTGTTTCTTAAAATCCGCGGCTGCTTTTTTTATGTTCTTTTCAATTATATTATCCCCAAGCACAACCACCATTTTATCATTTCCCACAAATTCCTGCGCGGTCCGTAAAGCGTCTGCTATCCCGCCTTCGCCGTCCTGATAACCATAATGAAGGCGCTTTAATCCAAACTCTTTTCCGTTTCCCAGAAGCCGTAAAAAATCCCCCGAATTACTCCCGCCCGTTACCACCATAATATCTTCAATCCCCGCGTTTACAAGCATCTGAATAGGGTAATATATCATCGGCTTATCATAAACCGGCAGTAAGTGTTTATTGGTGATTCTTGTAAGGGGATGAAGCCTTGTACCAAGCCCCCCGGCCAGAATTATCCCTTTCATACATACCTCCAAACTTCATTTTTACCTATATTTACAATGATTATAACAAATAGGCAGTATTTTGCAAATGGTTAAAAGGGGTGCATAATCACCTAAACCATGGTTAAACAGATTATATTTGCCAATTCTACTTATTTAATCCAGTTTCCCGCAAGACCCATTCTTCAAAACTAACACTTTGATTCTTATAAGTAATAGTTTTCGTCCAAGGCGCGATAAAATCCTTACCACAAACTAAATCAATTTCTTTTGTACAATTATTAAAAATAATATCCAATTCTTCTTTATCAGTTTGAGGGAAGGCATAACCCAAAGATACAACTTTATCCGCAGATTTTATTTTTTCATTGCACTTTATATACACCGAGCTATACACATCTCGAGGTATGCCAAACCACTTCATAACATATTTAATGTATGAAACTTCTACATAACCATTCGCCCAATATATAGAATCTGTAAATCCTTTATCCTTATCATAAGAATGTAGATTAACCGATCCCATTGGCTTTAAAAGCTGGCATTCAAATTCATCCTTGACATAAACCTCACCATATCGAGCGCCATTTCTGGCTTTATATCCATTGTTTATTAATGCATCTTCAATAATTAAATCGTAATTAAAAGATATAATGATATCTTCCGGTTTAAAAATTTTTGTCACAAACAAATCATGAAATCTAATAGTTGAGGCATGATGTGACCTGTCATAAAAATACCATACAATCATCTGCATTAACTGTCTATCGTATTCATCAGAATAATTTTGTTCTGTATACCAATTTAAATACGTTTCAATACTAGTACTCATTGAGACCTTTTTGAATTTTTCAAATCTTTCCAGAAATGGTCTATGAAAATCATTTGGCAACTCATAACCGACTTTTTCTTTAGAACAATCAACATCTAAAGCCGAACTTGCAATTTTTTCGTTTATAACCGTATCAAGGAAATTATGAGTAATTGGTATACCCGTATATTTCGAAGCCCCAGAACCAAATATGTAAACCGTACTCATAGTTTTCTCCTCTATTAGTATTTATTGACATTTATTTCTTTACCCACAAAATCACATCACAGTTATCCCACGGTATAGATTCAGTACGTGTCAAACCTACGCTAACAAACCCAATACGCCATTCAAACATTTCCGCCATACACACCTGCATATTTTTACCTTTAAATTTAAACGTAAAAAAGAGAAATTCATCCTCATCATTCTTTACATAAAGACGGTAAGGTTCAACCTGCCAATTCACTCTATAAGCTAATTTGCTGTCAGGTTGTCTAATATATGACTTATCTATTGTAAAGATTTTCCGCCCCTCCACATACCACTCACCGATAATTTTCTTTTTCATTGAATTAGTTTTTAACTCTTCAAAAAAACCAATTTCACCACAATACGCAGAAATAACACACAATACAAAAAAACATATCATCCATAAACTTTTGTTATTGAATATTAGTTTTCCGCTCAAGCATCACCTCATAAACATAATTTTTGCACCATAGAAAAATAACCAGAATAACTCGCGGCTCATGCCAAGCCTTAAAAACAGAATGTAAATCTATTACTGCTTTTAAAAAATATTTCTTTTCCTGTATCTTTCCGGTGTTTCAAAAACCGATAAATTTTGGCTACAACTTCAAAATCAAAGCCGATTTTCGCTTAAAAAAATCACAATATTACTTTCTCCCCAAATCCGGAATCTGCCATTCCGTTTCTGTAAGCTCATCGACAATACTTTGCCTGTTTTTTAATATCTTTTCAAAAAACACTTTCATATCTTCATTATTTTTGTCTTCCAGATACATACGTTCAACATATTTAACAAGCAGCATACCTTCCGGCTCATTTTTAAACAACATTACATTCCTTTCCGCAATTGTCCATTCTTTATCAGAGAGCACAAAATCATAAATAGCCTGCTGTGTATCATCTTCTTTTACATATACCACACCGTTTGCTATCGGGTCTCCGTCTGCATTTCTTTGTTTAATTTCTTCGTGTTTAGCAAAAGCCTGAGATTTCGCGCTCCCCAAATCACCCTTATAATAATAAACGGCAACCATTTTTTCAAAATTCTTAAACGTTGTATCTTCAGGTATGAATTCAGCAAGGAATTGACCGTTGTTACTTTCAAGGCTTGCCCTTACAAACGTTTCGTCCTGAAATTTTATCTCTTTCGTGTATTCTCTATTTACGGATGACGCAATAAAAAGAAACGAAAAAAGCAAAACAAACACAATACTTTTTCTCACAATCTACCCTCCCGTGATTATAAATCTTTTAATTATTGTACGTTCGACTCTCCAAACCGTCAATTTGAAATACCATTTAAACAGCCCTATTTATCACCCTGATAAACTCCAAGCAGTTTCTGAATCTGTATAAAGTAAGATTTATAATATTTTCCATCGGCTTTAAGTTTTGGCCTGTTAACTTCGTTCAGCTTAACTTTATACTCCGGATTAAAAATAATATGTGAGAAAAACTGATAAGTCAGTTTTTCAGCCTTTGACAGCTTTTTAAAATCAACCTTTTCAAGTTCTTTGTCCTTTGCGCGGAAGATATAAGCCTGAATTCCCCTGTCAAGGTCGTAAGTATAATAAAACAGCCTTTCCTTAAAATTCGTGGGGTCTTTAGACGTATTGCCAAACTCCAGCCATGGAAGTGTATCGGCAACAAAATGCATAATCGGCTCTTCCTCTACATGGAAATAATTATAACTTCCCATATTATAGTCATTCTTGACCAAATCGCCATTTTTATCATATACAGCTTCCGCATAACCGCCTTCAACCTTTTCTTTGGAAATAAAAGTTTTGTTTCCCGTTTCACCGCGCATTTTATGAATGTTATTCTCAAACGTATTTTTAAGGATAAATTTAACGGCTGACAGTTGATATTCATCAGGAACATAAGAACGATCAAATTTTATCTTTTTAAAATTTTCAGAGTTATATATATACGCAAACATTCCTTTTGCATATACCCCTGATACAAACAAACACATAAACATAACAGCCAGCTTAACCACCCGCCCATATCGTTTCATTTTTTCTCCTTTTATTAAAAAATTAAAACAACCCGTACCGGGCTTCTCGCCTTCACAATGCTCCGGCGGATAAATGAAAATAAAAAACAAAAAAATATTACCCTCAAAAAGCGCCATTAGCTGCTGCTTCTACGATCAAATTATAATTTTTTTACTGCTGATTTAAAATTAAAAATACCACTTGCTATCAACCACAACCATTATAGTTTCCCAATCACTCAGATTCTCTTCAAGCAAGTAGTAATAACTAATATGTTTTACCGCAATGTTGATATCACCGTAGTCCAGCTTATATCCGGCGCCAAAATTAATATTTAATATCCCTGTATTAGCCTCACCTTCGCTTATATAATCAATCAACTCATCATCTATATTATAATATTCATCTGACTGAATTGCATAACCGACTCCGGTTCTGAAAGTAAGTTTTTCTGTTGCAGCCCATTCAAGCCCCAGTTTTCCCGTATAACAATCCGTTTTAAGGTTATATCCCTGATTATAATAGAAATTATTCTTGTTGCTTCCCCAATAATTAAACTCTGCAGGTATTAATATATTTCCCGGCACTTTAACAGAAGCGCCTGCCGAAATGCTGTATGTCGTCTTTTTAGCGCCATTTTTATCTGAATACAAATTGTATTGTCCGTCTATTCCCACATTAAAAATGCCAAGATTCTTTTTTAAAACAGACTTAACGTCAAGTAATAGCGTATCATCAAAGATTATTTTTTCGTATGTTCCATCAAACCAATTTTCTCTATATTCCGCATATCCAAACCCCGCCCCTATGTTAAACAAAAACTCTATGTCTTCAGGGGCTGTTTTAGATACCGCAAAGCTTAACCGTAACGTTTCATCATTTAAAGTCTGCGTACTAAGTACATCATTATATGAATATGAAACCGCAGTTTTATTCCCCACAGCCAAAGAAAACAGCCAGTCAGTTTTGTCCTCCGGAAGCAAAGACAGAGAAGCATGATAAAAAGATTTGCCGACATTTTGATGCATTTGCGTATCATCGACGAAATAATAAGCCCCGCTAAGACCCGCTGACAGCCTTCCGATTATTCTTCGGGCAATTTCAACAGCCCCGCCTAAATATTTCTCCCTATAAGGAAACCCCGCGTATGGTTTAACCGAAACAACCGTATCTTTGTCAAACCAATACACTATTCCAATGTCCCCTGTATATATTAAAGTCTCTGCATACAGTTCCTTTTTGTCTATAAGATGCGTTTCCCATCCAAAATCAACAGCAAAAATGTTCTGCACAGGCCTGTTAAGCAAAGACGACACATAACCGGCGTAATAGCTGTCATTCATCCTGCTCTGGCCAGGTATGGCCGTGCTTTGATCCCCCAACGACGAAATACGCGCCGCCCCGCCGTCATAATACGAATCCGCAAATACGGATGTACTGATAATAATACACGCAGCTAAAATTAATATCCTTCTCATCTTCCCTCCGCTTTTTCAGTCAAACATAACAAACTTGAACCGGGTAGTACCGCCACCCGGTTGATTCTTTTCTCATTCTTGTTGCTTTATAAAAACCCGATACACTTTATCAAGACACAATAAAAAAGTACTTTCTACTTTCAAGGTCCGGCGCCTGTTTGCATTCTTTTTTTATGACATCCGAACCTTTACAAACCGTATTAAAACCCTTCAAAATCATTTAGTATACTTACAAGTATAGTAATGCAAAGTATATTAAACATCAAATACGAGTAAAACACTTATATTTAAAATTTCCTGTTTAAAACAATATTAACCGTCATCAGCCTTTACGCTTTTATCAAACTCCTGCTATTATATTGCTTTCAAAGCCCGCAGCCGTTTTTTCTTTTTTCTTTATTCCGAATACCATACATCATCATAAGTATTAGAACCCGCGGCAACCCATATTTTTTTATCAAACGCAAAACAGGCAAATCCGCCCCTTCCGCTGAATCCAGCATCGCTTGTGGACCGCACCCAGTTTATACCGTCCACAGACCACCATACATCCGCAAGCATACTTCCGTTATAACCGCCTATCACCCAAATTTTATTATCATAAACAATAGTTTTATGCAGATACCTGCCGGAAAAACCGGCAGCCGAAGTTTCAAGAGTCCATGTAATTCCATCATAAGAACTCCAGACATCGTTTTTATAAGTTGATACGTTATTCCCGCCTATAACCCACATTTTATTTTTGAAAACAACACTGCTGTGTCCTCTGCGTGTGGAAAAAGCGGAACTTGCTGTTGCATTTGTCCATGTTGTACCATCTACACTGTTCCAAACATCATTTTTAAATACCCCTCCTGTTGCAAATCCGCCTATAAGCCAGATCTTCCCGTTATAAACCAAAGAACTGTGGTTCAGCCTGGCACCAAACCCCCCATTTGAGGTATTTTGAGTCCATGTCACTCCGTCAGAAGAACTCCATACATCAGGACAATAATTACCTGTAACAGCATTGCTATAACCGCCAATAATCATCATTTTATTATTATAGACCACCCCGGAATGGCTGTGCCTTCCGGGAAAAGCAGCACTGCTTGCCACGTTCTGCCAGTTTATGCCATCAGCGGATTTCCACACATCCTTTTTATATTCACCTGATATCAGCCATATAAAACCGTTATAAATTAACCCGACAGTACTTTGCCTTATTCCATATCCTGCATATAAAGAACCGCATTTCCAGGCAGAACCGGGCTGAGGCGTGGAAGTAACTGTATATGTAGGTGTATTTTCATATGTTGAAGTCATTGTACTTGTGGGAGTAAAAGATAAAGCTTCAACCGCATATGTTTCCTCTGCCTGACGGGTTTCCGTCTGCCTTATTTCTGTTACAACAGTCTCCTGTATTGCCGCTGTGGCACGGACATCCGGAGCTCCGGGAACGGTAGGATCAACTGTTTTTTTGCACCCATAAACAAAAACAATAATTACAATTACTGCAAAAATAATTCCTGATATTTTCTTCATTTACCCTCCTGTCCCTATACAGAGATTAATATTTTTTACTTATACACTTTTTTATCTTACCCGTTTCTTATCCCCGCAGCTTATAAGGACGGTTTTTACGCTTTTGGGCATTTGTTTTTTAACTGCCACACCCTCATTCTGATTTTCCATTTTCCCTCCCGCATGTTAATATAACAACAAATTAAAATAATTATACGCCTGAGAGGCGAAATTTGGAATATAAAAAAACAGAATAACGGATAAAATTAAAATTACAGGATTTTAGCGGAACTTTACACCCAAATTACTTTTATCTCCCCTTCCACTTCCTTAAATTCCTTATCCCATACCGCCAAAAACATTACAATCAGACAACGTGTCTATCGCCTTTTTATATATTTGATTATAACTTTACGATTAAACGGCTGAAACTTTTTCCTTTATAATTTTATCTTCCCCAGCATTTCCCGCAGTTTTGGCACATCCTTTGTCGCGGTTAAATAAACCGCCTCTATATCAACGCCAAAATAATCATGGATTAACTTATCCCTCATACCGGCCATATCTTTCCAGGAAATTTCCGCATGGCTGTTTTTCATTTCATCAGATACTTTTTTTGCCGCTTCCCCTATAATCTGAAGCTGCCGGATAACAGCGTCAATAACCAAATTTTTTAATTTGAACGTTTCGTAATCTATCCCGTTTATATATTCAGTTACCCTGTCACAGGAATCAATTATATGCTTTATATATAAATTATTATTTTTCATTCACTTACCATCAGAAGTTCATTTTCAATGCTTTCTCTTATGTACGGGCTTAAAGACCCGTCTGTAATCAGATCAACTTTAGTATTAATTGCTTCCCCAAGCTCCCGCTCTATTCTGGACAGTTCCATAAGGCTGTGCGGCGAGGCAAATTTAACAAGAATATCTATATCACTTGTTTTGGTTTCAGAACCTATGGCATATGAACCAAAGACAGAAACTTTAACAGCGCCTTCTTTTTTCAGCATTTGGCTTACTATTTTTAGCTTTTCTTCCCTGCTCATATTTCACCTCTTTAACAATTTTACCTTAATATAGCGCAGTTGGTCAAGTTAAGCCTTATCCTTTACAGTTACCTGCAAACCTAATTACCCCTTACAAATATCTTGCCCCTGCGGAGAAGTTTTGTGTTCTGCCCGTGTTCATAAATAAGATAATAATAAATTCCGGGGGAGACTTTATCGCCCCATTGATTAATGCCATACCAGTAAATCACAGGTTCTTTCGGCCTTGCAGACCACACATATTCC
>JAFGWA010000058.1 GCA_016937715.1 Candidatus Goldiibacteriota bacterium | reverse complement strand
GGGCTGCTTCAGTTTGACGTTATTTTATACCGCCTTGCCAACGAATACGGCGCGGACTGCAGGTTTGAACAGTTAAACATACATAAAGCGTGCTGGGTGACGTCAAAAGACCCCAAAAAAATGGAAGAGTTTTGCAGGGATATGGCCGACAGAATAGCCAATGACAAAAACGGCGACCCCGTATTTTTCTCGGAATCAGAATGGATGCTTAATTATCACATCAAAAAATACCCTGATATCAGTTTCCACTTCACTTCCGAATTCAAAAAATAAATATCCCGTACCGGACTGTCATAATTTTTGGCCCGGCAGCCTTACACAGTTCATCCAGAATTTTTCCATGTATTTAACCACTTCAATAAACTCCGCCATAGCAAAAGGCTTTACAATGTAACAGTTAGCCATATATTTATAAGCGCTATTTATATCCGCTTCAGAATCAGAATTGGAAAGCACTATAACGGGAATACCGCTTATTTTTTCATTGCCCTTAATCTGCTTTAACACTTCAAGCCCGTTCAATCCCGGAAGGCGCAGGTCAAGCAACACCAGATTAGGCCTTGGCGCATTCTGATATTTGCCTTCCTGTTTAAGAAAACTTATCGCTTCTTCCCCATCGCCCACTATACTTAAATTATTCTGCACCCTACTTTCCTTAAACGCTTCCACAACAAGCCTTACATCTCCCGGTTTGTCATCTACAAGCAGAACAGATAATATAGCCATATAAAAACCTCCGCCTTCCCCTTTTTAATAACTTCTGTTTCTAATTCATTTTTTTAAGCCACATATCATTAATATACTTTATTATCTCTACAAATTCTGAAAGTTCAAGCGGTTTTGTCATATAGGAATTAGCCCTGTGTTCATACGAATCCAGAATATCCTCTTTGGCATCGGAATTTGTAAGCATAAATACCGCTATATCTTTGGTGGACTCATTCTCCCTTATTTCTTTTAAAACCTCCCTGCCGTTCTTTTTTGGCATTTTTATGTCCATAATTACAATGTCAGGAGTCTGCGCCCCGGCATATTTACCATTCTTAAAAATATAATCTACGGCTTCTTTCCCGTCATAAACGGCATTAAAATCAACATCAATATTTAAAATTTTAAACGCCTCCTGCACCAGCCTGACATCGCTTTGTTTGTCTTCCACAAGCAGTACTTTTGCTTTACTCATTTGTTTCCCTCCTTATTGGAATGGTAAACTTCACTTTTGTTCCCTGCCCCGGTTCTGATTCTATCCATATAGCACCTCCAAGATTAACTACAATCTTCTTACAAATAGTAAGCCCGATGCCGGTTCCAGGGTATTCATCATCAGAATGCAGCCTTTCAAAAAGGCCAAATACCCTTTCCTCGTATTGTTTATCCAGCCCTATCCCGTTATCCGATACTGTTATTACCCAATCCTCTTCTTTTTCTTCTGCCGCCACATGAATTACAGGCGGTTTTTCAGAACGAAACTTAACAGCATTGCCTATAAGATTTGTAAAAAGCTGCACCATTTCAATTTTATTTGCCCTGATAACAGGAAGGTCATCATGTATTATTTTCCCGCCGTCCAGCGCGGCCGAAAAGTCTCCGGCAATTAAATCTATTATGTTATTCAAATTAACACTATCTGTTTCCACATTTCTTCTTCCTATACGCGAATAAGTTAAAAGCGCCTGTATTAATTCAAACATTCTTTTGGTGCCGCTTAACGCGAAATCCATAAACTCTATTGTTTCACCGGAAAACTCGCTTTTATGCCTTATTTTTATCAGTCCAAGATAATTTGAAATCATCCTTAACGGCTCTTTTAAATCGTGAGACGCAACGTAAGCAAACTGTTCCAGTTCTGAATTTGTCTGCTCCAGCTGCCATATGACCTTTTTCATTCTGTCCTCTGTTTTTTTTCTTTCGGTTATATCCCTCATGTTAAGCACAATCCCCCTGACCACAGGATCATCAAACATTTTCTTTATGGTCAAATCCAGAACCGTAAGCCTGTTATCTTTTGTTTTGGCTCTTACTTCCGAATTTTCAATTACGCCGGCCGGCAGGCCTTTAACTTTTTCCATAAAGCTGTCCTGCTTAAATCCGGGTGAAAAACTGCTGAAAGGCCGGCCTTCAAGTTCCGCCGGAGTATAGCCAAGAACTTTTACAGACGCCCGGCTTGCGTATTTAATCAACCCATTTTCATCCATTACCATAATAACGTCCGATGATTCCTCCGTTAAAGCTTTATAATACATTTCGCTTTCTATAATGGCTTTTTCCATATTTTTGCGTTCCGATATATCCCTTACCGTGGTTAAAAAAACCTTTTCATTATTTATATCAAACTGGTGCACATTCACATCAACAGGCGACTGCGCGCCCGAAAAATGCCTGACTACAGTTTCAAAAGAAATGTGCCTGTATTCTTCAAGTTTATTTACAATCTCATCGGCATGCCCTTCATCGTAGCCGGCGATTATATCTTTTGGTTTCATTTTCAAAAGCTGTTCTTTTGTATACCCGTATTTTCTTACCGCCGTTTCATTAACTTCATAAAAGAAAGACGGGTTGCCGTCAGGCCCAATTTTATTTACCAGAACAGGGTCTCCCGCGTTATCAAAGAGCATCCGGTACTTTTCCGCGCTGTCAGCCACGT
>JAFGWA010000057.1 GCA_016937715.1 Candidatus Goldiibacteriota bacterium | reverse complement strand
TTTGAAGTGGTGCAATAAAACTTGCAAGTTGCCTCAAATTCTGACATTTACCATTTTAATTGACACAAGATAAAAAATAATATACTATATTATAAATAAAAAAATGCTTTTTAAATATTTCAGGAGGAAAGCATGAAAAAAGCAATATTATTACTTACGGTTGTATTTTTTGCCATTTCAGTTTCGTTTTTTGCCGGATGCGGCAAAAGCCAGAAGGTGAACGGGGTGTCTGATGAACAGTCACAGGTAATGCAGGAAGGACAGGAAGCGCAGCAGGAAGAACTTCCTACAACTTATGTTGTTGAAGAAGGGGATACACTTTGGGGAATCGCGGAAAAGGCGGATATATACGGTAACAAGTATCAGTGGCCGCTTATTTATGACGCAAACAGGGATATTCTTGATTCGTACGAAACACTTGATGAAGGCCAGAAGTTAATAATACCCAGAAATGTAAGCGCGGTTGAAATAGAAGCCGCCGCAAACAGGGCGCGTGAATTAGGGCTTCCTCCCGCGGCTAAGACAGCTTATGCTGAAACCGAAGACGAAGAATCAATATCTTCAGGCACGGTTGCGGGTTTAGGCAGGGACAGCGATATGGAAACCGCAAGCAGGCAGGCAGCTGACAGGATAGAGTCCGAACCGGAAACAGCAATGGGTTCTGAAGAAGATATGTCAATGCCGACACCTGTACCGGAACCTGTTAAAAAGGCCAAAGCACCCAAGAAAGGCATGAACAACGGAATTCTGCTTATGCTTCTTCTTTTAATCGGCGGCGCAATAGCAATTTATATGTACTTCCGCAAGAAGAAAAAAGAGGAAGAAGATGAAACAGAAGGCAAGGACGATAACAATATTCTCAATTAAGCGTAAAGAGACAAAATAAAAAACAAAGGGTGCGGCCTTGTGCTGCACCCTTTGTCATTTTAGCGTAAGGCAGGCATTTAAAAAAACCGGTTTAACGGGAAAAAATATGAAAAAATTTCTTAATGCTTTATTTTTAAACCTGGGTATTCCGTTTATGTATGTGTTTATAAGGCTTATCGGTTTAACATGGCGTTTTAAAGAACTGAATGAAACCGGATTAACGCCTTTTCAGGACAAGAAAGAAATTTATATTTACGGGTTTATGCATTCGCAGCTTATTCCCACAATATTTTTTTACAGCGGTACAAAGACCGCGTCTTTGGCGTCACAGCATAAAGACGGTGAAATTGCGGCAAGGGCCGCTTCAATGTTTGGCATCAGGATGGTAAGGGGCAGTTCCACGCGCGGCGGCGCGGGTGCGCTTATTAAGCTTAAGACATGCATAGAAGAAGGGTGGGACGTGGCAATAACAGTTGACGGCCCCAGGGGCCCTGTAGGCAACGTAAATAACGGGGTTATGTATCTTGGCAAGCTTACAGGCAAGAAAGTGGTGCCTGTGGCGTTTTACTGCGATAAGAAAGCTCAACTTAGGTCCTGGGATAAAATGGTGATACCGCTTCCTTTTTCAAAGGGCGGATTTATGTACGGCAAACCGTTTGAAATACCGGCGGATCTGGACGACACCCGCCTTGAAGAGATACGGCAGGAACTGATAAAGGCGGTAAAAGAATTAAATGAACAGTGCAAAGCGGCGGTAGAGGGGAATAATGGATAATAATTCTTATGACGCGGAAATGAAAGCTATCTGCGAAGGGTTCGCGCCAAGCGGCGCGGAACTTCTGCGGAAATCATACGAGTTCGCGAAAAAAGCCCACGAGAATCAGAAAAGAATGTCAGGTGAGCCGTATCTTGTACACGCGGTAGAGGTGGCAAAAATATTAAAAGAGATGAAGATGGACCCCGTGACAATAGCCGCGGGCTTTCTTCACGACGTGCTTGAAGATACCGACTGTAAGGTGGAAGATATAAAAACGGTCGCCGGGGAATCGGTGGCTTTTTTAGTGGAAGGCGTAAGCCACGTTACCGCGAAAGTGTTCCGTACAAAGGGGCAGGTTTTCAGCGAAGCCCTAAAAAAAATGTTTCTGGCAATGGCAAAAGATATAAGGGTAATAATTATAAAACTTGCCGACAGGCTTCATAACATGCGTACAATCAAGTATCTGCCTGAAGACAGGCGCAAGGTGATAGCGCAGGAAACCTTAAGCGTTTACGCCCCTTTAGCGCACAGGATAGGTATGGCAAAGGTAAAGTCCGAACTTGAAGACATCTCTTTTTCCGTAATAAACCCGCAGGCATACAGGGAGATAAGTAATTTAATAGCTGAAAAAAAAGAGGAACGGCAGAACCGCGTTGACATGATAAAAGATTCAATAAGGCGGGAGCTTGAAAAGACGGGTATTAAATGCGAAATTAAAGGCAGGCCCAAGCACTTCTACAGTATTTATAACAAAATGATACGCGATAATAAACCTTTTGAAGCCATCTATGACCTGCTTGCGGTAAGGATTATAACCGACACTCCCGGCAACTGTTACGCCATATTGGGGCTGGCGCACAGCATGTGGAAACCGGTGCCGGGGCGTTTTAAGGATTATATCGCCATGCCAAAGTCAAATATGTACAGGTCGCTTCATACCACAGTGCTGGACAGCGGCGGCAAGCCTATTGAAATACAGATAAGGACGTCAGAGATGGATAAAGTGGCGGAAAACGGAATTGCCGCGCACTGGAGCTACAAAGAAGACCGGGAATTTGACGCCAAAGAAGATGTGACGTACAACTGGATGCGCCAGCTTCTGGACTGGAACAGCAGCAATAAAGAGAACGATGATTTTCTGACTGATTTAAAAGTTGACCTGTTTGACGAGGAAGTTTTTGTATTTACCCCCAAAGGCGAGGTAAAAGAACTTGTAAAAGGCTCCACTGTGCTTGATTTTGCCTACAGCGTTCATTCCAAACTGGGGGACACCTGCATAGGCGCAAAAGTTAACGGCAAATGGGTTACCATAAAATATGAATTAAAAAACGGCGACAGGCTGGAAATTTTAACCGGCCCCAATCAGCATCCCAATCTGGACTGGCTGAAGGCCGTAAAGACAACAAAGGCAAAAAACAGGATAAGGCACTGGATTAAGTCCAATACAAATATCGCGGAAACCGTGGAAAAGGGCAGGCAGCTTCTGTCCGCGCGCCTGAAAAAGTTTAACATTACGCTGGAAACCGTCCCTGAAGAAGCCGTAAAAAAGGTGCTTGATTTAAACACGCTTAAGGAAATGGATGACCTGCTTGCCGGAATAGGAAGCGGCGAATTTTCAGACGTTAAAATCGCGAATATTTTAAGGCGCGCAGCGGGTGAAATAGCAAGGCCGGAGCAGAAAACCGGGGCCGCGGAAAAAAAGATATTAAAAGGCGAAATTATAGTTCAGGGAGAGTATTCGGACATACCGTATAAATTCGCAAAATGCTGCAGCCCTGTGCCGGGGGATTTAATAAAGGGCGTAATTACAAGAAAAGGCATATCAATACACCGTGCCAACTGTGAAAATATTGATATAAACAGGATAAACGCCCCGCTTGTGGCGGTTTCATGGAATGACAGTTCCGACAGCTATTACACGTGCAGGCTGAAAGTACAGGCAAAGTCGCGCGACGGGATTATTAATGACCTTGTAAGCACGGTGACCAACAATGAGGCTTATCTTATTTCGGTAAATACAACAGGTACAGGCACCGCGATACTGGAAGTTGAAATGGCGGTAAGGGTTAAAGGGCAGAAACATATAAATGACCTTACAACTTCCCTTAAAAAAGTTAAGGGAGTGGCGGAAATAGAAAGGGCGGGTTAATAAAAGGAGGTATTAATATGGACAGGCAGTATTGGGACAACGTGGCGGATAATTATGAAAAAGAGATTTTTATATCTTTAAAAAGCGACATCAGCGGCAATATAAAAAAGACGATTGAAAAATACGGCAGCAAGAAAGCGGAAGCCTGTGATTTTGGCTGCGGCATAGGCGTTTATCTTCCTCTGCTTGGGGGTTTGTTTAAAAATGTACACGCTTTTGACCTCTCGGAACGCCTTATAGAAAGGGCAAGAAAAAATACAACGGGGTATAAAAACATTAACTGCACAGCGTGTGACCTTGCGGATCCAAAGGTTAAACTTCCCAAAGCGGACTTTGCGGTTATGATGAATGTGCTTATTGTGGCCTCTTATTATATACGCAGCAGTATCCTTAAAAACGTAAGAAAATCACTAAAAAAAGGCGCCAAAATTGTTATTCTGACACCGTCGCTGGAATCGGCAATTTATTCAAATTACAGGTTTTTTGAATGGAATTTAAAGGATGGAATGAAACCGGCGGATGCCCTTAAAAGGTCAATGAAATATCAGCACATAAGCGAAAAGTTTTCTGTCTCTGACGGTATAATAAATTTAAACGGGGTTCCTACAAAACATTATTTAAAGGAAGAATTTATTGTATTTATGGCGAATCACGGTTTTAAGGTTAATGAGATAAAAAAAGCTGAATACGGCTGGGATACTGAATTTGAAAACCCGCCTTCCTGGATAAAAGGGCCTTACCCATGGGACTGGCTTTCGGTCTGTGAAAGGGCATAAAAAAAGCCCGGCGCTTAAAGCGCCGGGCTTTTTTGTTTGTTTTAGGTTTACGCGGCTTTTTTAACTTTGCCGGAACGAAGGCACCTTGTGCATACCCATTCACGGGTTACTTTACCTTTCAAAACTATCTTCACGTTCTGAAGGTTCGGTTTGTTCGTTGTTCTTGTCCTGTTGTTCGCGTGAGAAACATTGTTTCCTGTTACTACCTGCTTATCGCAAACCACACACTTTTTTGCCATAAATATTGCCTCCTTTGAAATATCAAATCAGATACATTTTATATCATGAAATGGGCTAAATGGCAACTATTTTTAAACGGTGTTTTATCCCTTTTTAGGTGCGTTTAAGCATGTCTGTTTATTTGGAACAAAAACACACCATTTTCTGTCTTATTATCAGCAGGGGAAATAAATACAAAAAGCATAAAAAGGGGAAAAAATGAAAAAGACAGCGGTTCTAATCCTTATCATTCTCGCGGTATCATTTCCATTATCAGCAGGGGAACATCAGATAAAGAAAGATAAACATATTGACGATAAAATTATTATGGTGGCAAAAGAAAGGTCACAATACCATGCTTATCTGGAAAGCCTGGGGTATAAAAAATCCGAAATCGGCATAATAGCCAAAAAGGGCTACAGCCCATATTTAATGTATCTTTACCTTAGAATAGCTGAAAAGTCCAAATCCCCGGTATCCCGGATTATTAACCTGCGGTCGCACGGTTATTCAACGGCGGATATCTGCAGAAAAGTAAAACTGGATTATTACAAATTTATGGATGAAACAGACAGTGAAGTGATAGAAAAAAATATTGAATTCCCGGCTGCTACGGGCGATGAGCACAGTGTCGATGCCGCCACAATGCCAAAGACGGAGGTGCAGGAATGAGAAAATCCGCCGTTTTATCGCTGATATTTCTGCTGGCTTTTTTCTCTGCGGCTTACGCGGAATGGAATCAGTACCAAAGGGATTCCAAACATCACGCTTATACCGAAGAACATTTTGATACTTCCATACCGTTATGCATTAAATGGATGCATCAGATTGGGGCATGGAAAGGAGCTGTTCCATTAATTGATAATAACGGTATTGCTTACATACACGGCAGGGCGGGGCTTATGGCGATAGATATAAAAACAGGGGAAGCATTGTGGTCAAACGGGCATAATAACAGGGCGGATACGGCGGCAGTGCTGTATAAGGATAAAATAATAGCCCTTACATATGACGGGGGTTCCGGGTTTACCGCTTTTAACACAAAAGACGGCAGCATCGCGTGGAAAAGCATTCCTGCCGGATTGCAATATAATTCCTTTCTTCCTGACGGATACACTTATGGAAACGGAATGAGGGCCACCCTTGCGGGTGATTATATTTACGCGGGCACAAAAGAAGGGTATTTAATCAAAGTAAGCGCCATTGACGGCTCGCTTGTGTGGCTGAAAAATCCCACCAATTCAAAATGCACATATAACGGCGCGCCTGCGGTTGATGACGACGGAAGCGTTTACGCGGGAAATTCCGCCAGAAGGCTTGTGGCTTTAAGGCCGGACGGTTCTGTAAAATGGGCAAGGGATATGGGAGTCGGAATATACTCTTCCGTTACTATTGACAACGATAATATATACTTTGGAGGGCTTAACAGTATGGTTTATGCTTTAAATAAGGTTACCGGCGCGCTTAAGTGGTCATACAGGACCGACAGTTTTATTGCCGGCGGCGGCGCGTTAAAAGACGGGATCTATTATGTAGGTTCTGATGACAGGCATGTTTACGCGATAAGGACGTCAGACGGCACGCTTAAATGGAAAACACAGCCTCTTGTGGATAATTTTGCCAGTATGGGATGTATTGTTGTGGGCAGGCTTGTGATTATAAACGGATGCGCTTTTAACAATTACTATATTGATATAGAAGACGGGGCGGTGGAGCGCGTCTGCTCTTCAAGGCAGGAAAATTTTACCACTCCCGCTTTCGGTTTTGGCACATATATATACACATCCATGGACGGGTATATTTACGGAATAGCGCCTTGCCCGCCAGAATGCGATATCTGCGAATGCAAAGCAACGCTGCTTCCAACCCTGACTGTCGTAAGTTCTTCCACCAAAACGCTTACTCCCACAAAAACGCATACCCCCACGCATACGTGGACAGATACTTATACCGGCACGCCGACAAATACTTTTACCCATACAAATACCGCGACTTTCACGGAAACTTTTACGGACACCAATACGCCTACATTTACAGCGACGTTTACGGATACAAATACACCTACCTTTACACCGACTTTCACGCCTACATTTACAGATACAAATACGTTTACCATGACTCCGACAAATACAAGCACCGCCACTTTTACCGCGACGCCCACGTTTACAAAGACATTCACCCATACGCCCACTGCAACGCATACAAGCACTCCTGATCCGTGCCTGAAAGAGCCGCCGCCTGCGTTTAAGGTGAAGATGATATTCAATCCGGAACATACAGATTATATTATTTTTGAAATTGACTCCACGCTTGTACTTTTAGAGCAGCCTTTGGTTACAATTTATCCGCATGGCGCCACGGATAATAAGGACATTCTTACGTTTACCGCGGAATTAATTCCCGGAGAAACAAATAAATACAGGGTGCTGTATCCCAAACAGACGGGATTCGGCGATATTGATAAGGTGGTTGTAAAAGGCACAAGCATATGCGGTAAAACAGGGGAGAGCGGCGGGGATTTTGATAAAAGCGTAATATCAGAGAAAGACGTGAAAATTATTGATAATGTCATTGAACCGGATAAAGGCGAGCGTTCCACCATAACATGGAAAGTCTATGAAGGCGGCGAAGCGTATGTGAAAATATACAATAGAAACGGGTCGCTGGTAAAGGTGTTGTTTGAAGGCGTTATGACCAAGGAAGGCACATACAGCACCGTGTGGGACGGCACGGACGCGAACGGGCAGAAAGTTTCAAGCGGCACGTATATTGTGATTGTAAAAACCCCGTATTATGAGGCTAAAGACAAGATAAGCGTTTTAAGATAATAAATTAAAAAGGGGCGGATAAATAAGGGTGATTCCCTTGTTTGTCCGCCCCTTTTACTGTCTTATACTCCGGAAAGAATCCGGAAAATATCAGCAACTATTATGATACGTTGTTGTCTAATAAATATCTAATCATTCTATATTTACAGGCAAAACCCTGTTATTGACAAGATAATGATATGTGTTATTATTAATAAATATTAATCCATATCAGGTTCAGGAGGTTTATATGAAATTAAGGTATTTACTGGTGATTGCGGCTGTGTTTGCGTTCATGACGGGCTGTGCGACAACGGCATCCCATTACGAACTTGGAATGCAGTATTATGAATCCGGAAAACTTGACGATGCCATTGAAGAATTTCAGCTGTCTCTTTCTGTAACGCCGTCTGATCCCGTCGTTCACAAGGCGTTAGGCGACGTATTCGCGGACAAAGGGCTTATACTTGAAGCTATAGCCGAATGGGAAGTGGCGGTTAATTTAAGGCCCGCGTATGAAGAGGTTAAAGGCAAACTTGAAGCGTCTTATGTGACCCTTGGAAAAGAAGAATTTGATAAGGGAAGGTCAAAAGACGCAATTGAATTGTGGAAAAAAGCTGTGGCATTAAATCCTATGAACCTTGAAGCCAGAAAAAGGCTTGGACTTGCGTATATTAGCGAAAAAGATACTGACCAGGGGATACTGGAACTTGAATTTGTAATAGACAAGAATCCCACTGACGCGCTGATTTATAAAAAACTTGGCCTTGCTTATTTTCAGAAAGGCCGTTTTGAAGATGCGGCAAGAGCTTTTGAAAATCTTGTAAGAATTGATCCTACCGATGCCATGGCGTATAACAACCTGGGCTCTATTTATATAAAAATAAAGAAATATAATGAAGCCATAGGCGTGCTGCAGCAGGCAATAAAACTTGACCCTGATAAAACAGAAATTCTTAATAACCTTGGCAACGCGTATTTTAATAAAGGCGACTATAAAAATGCCAGGGCTCAGTGGGCAAAGGTAATACAGATGAAACCGCTTGATAAGACGGCGCGTGATAATATTAAAGTACTTGATGAAATGGGAGAGTAACAGGATTTAAATTAAATACAGCCTGCGTCTGCCTGTTTAAAGCCGCGGGCTGTTTAATAAACGCATTCAATACACTGACACGGAGAGACTCTTATGAAGAATGTGACTGGAAATATTATTAAAGTTTTTGCTTTCCTGCTTGCCATAGCCTCAATCCCAGCCGTAATGAAACTTGGCCCGAAATGGATTCTGCCCGTGCTTTTTATCCTTAATTTTTCAATTGCCGCCGCTTATGTGCTGTCCGGTTTTATTGCCGGCGCGGCGGTGCTTTTAATTTCTTCCGCGGCGTATGTGCTGGCATTTCTGCGTTTAACTTCCATGAAAGCCGAAACCTGGCCCCTTATAGTGGATGCCGTAATTGCGGTAGCGGTCTTTATGATTGTAAAAAAATACGATGAAGCAAGCAATTACCATAAAAGTTCCATGTCTGATGAACTGAAAAAACTTGAAGGCGAACATGACGCCCTTATAAAACACAAAATCAGCCTTGAAGCGGGGCTGAAAGGCAACAGGGGCAAAGCGGAAAAATACCAGAAACTTGATGAAATACGCTGCGGAATAGGGCGTTATGAAATGTTCAGCGATAAGATGAGATACCTTCTTAAAAGCATCATATCTGTTTTTCACTGTGATAAAAAAATAACGCTGTTCCTTATTAAAGAAAATAAATCCGTTAAAATATCGGCGGACAAAGAAAATGACGTAATGATAGCCGAACGCGACGCTGAAAGCCTTTATCTGAAAAATTTTGATGAATGGGTGATTTCAAGCAAAAAAAGCATAATAATATCGGATATGCATAAGGAAATAAGGTTTAAAGATGATAAAAGCTCGGAAATACGTTCGTTAATAAGCGTGCCGGTTTTTGCCGGCAGTGAAATTGTGGGGCTGCTTAAAATAACTTCGGATTCGCCCGCCGTATTCAGCCAGGAAGACCTGCGTTTTCTTGATATGGTGGGCGCTGTGGCGGGAAAGGTGCTGGAGGTGGAAGAATATGCAAAATAAGAAAATTTTTGTGGGGCTTGCTTTCGCGCTTATTGTTTTTTCATGCGCGATGACGGCTTTCACCGATGAGGCAAAGTACGGGCATATCTTTTTTCATCTGTTTATAATAGCGGCAGGCATACTTGCGGTTTATCTGCAGGCCAAAAATACTGTAATTGCGCTTATGATTTCCGCGTCCGCGGTCTGGGCTATAGGGCTTTTTGGCAGGCTTGGCGACGTAGCGCCTTTAATGGCCGAAACCGCGGTAATTATTTTATTTGCCGCCGTTATGGGCATGAAAGAAGCCGCTTTTAAAACGGAAAAACTTAAACTTGTGAACGTGCTTTCCTATAAAAAAGAACAGCTGGCAATTACACAGAAAGAAGTGTATGAAATGGAAAAAGAAAACACCCGTATAACTGAAGAGATAAAAAAATACAGAAAAAACCTTATGGGTAACTGATTTGCCGCAGCCCGGGAAACTTTTTGTTGTCTCTACTCCTGTGGGCAATTTAAGCGATATGACCTCAAGGGCTGTGGAGGTTTTAAAAACAAGCGGCCTTGTTATTGCGGAAGACACAAGGGTGACGGGAAATCTTTTTTCGCATTTTGACATTCATTCGCCGATAATTTCCTGCCATAAATTTAATGAAAAAAGCAGGACTGTGGAAATAATAGAAAGAATCAATAATGGGACGGACGTGGCGCTTGTATCGGACGCGGGTACGCCCCTTATGTCTGACCCGGGCTATGTGGTAGTAAAAGCGGTAATAGAGGCGGGTTTGGATGTTATAGCTGTGCCGGGCGCTTCTGCTTTGCTGGCGGCCGCGGTGGTATCGGGTTTTGACCCGGGGCGGTTTTTGTTTTATGGTTTTCTTGAAAAAAAAGACGGCGCCGCAAAAAAAGAAATTGAAACTATCGGAAAACTGCCTTATCCGGCTGTGATATATGAAGCGCCTTCAAGGATTGTAAAGACGCTTGAACATATCGCGCAGGTGCTTCCCGGCAGGCAGGTGGCGGTCTCCAAGGAAATTACAAAGCTTTATGAGCGGACTTTCAGGGGGAATCCGTCAGAGATAGCCGCAAAACTGACCGGTGATTTGTTAAAAGGCGAGTTTGTAATAGTTTTAGGGCCGGCTGATGTTAAGGCGCAGGAAGAGGACAATGAAATAATGGCTGTTAAATATATGGCGGAACTGATAGAACAGGGAAAGTCTAAAAGCGAAGCCGCGAAAATTGCCGCCGCGGAATACAATGTCAGCAAGAACGGCCTGTACAAAAAAGCACACGAAGCATAAGGTAATGACGCAAGGCGCGTAGCGGAGGTAATAAAATGGAGATAATGAAGCTAAAGGTATCAGCGTCAAGCAATCCGAAATCCGTGGCAGGGTCAATAGTAAACAACATCAGGGAAGGTAAGGAAGTTGAAATTGTGGCTATGGGGCCCAATGCCATAAATCAGACTGTAAAGGCTGTTGCCATTTCGCGTGAATACATTAATCCTGAAGGAATTGACCTTATCTGTAAAATCGGCTTTACCCACCTGGAACTTGACGGCGAGAAAAAAAGCGCGGTTATCATCCGTGTTTTTCCGGAAAAGAAAGAACAGTAACCGTGAAGGCAGGCCGGGGTTTAAAATGGGGCGTCAGCGGTATAATTCTGGCCAAATCTAAACTCATAAATCCAAAAAAATCTTGACGTATTTGATGAATTAAAAATTATATTACTACAAGAATAAAATAATACATTTAACAAACTGCTCAGGGTGATAGATGAGATTAAAGGCAAGGATTATTGCGGGGCAGGCAGACGGTGAAGGCAGGGCTGTTAAGGTGACAGAAAAGCTTGGCGGGGATTTTGAATACACGCTTACAAGGGATGATATGGGAAGGGTAACAGGGGTTAATTATCCCAACGGGAATGTGTCTGCTACGCAGTACGATACAGAAGGTAATATTCTGATTCATAAGAACATGTTTGATGATGATGTAATAAACAAATACGACTTTACAGCTTCCGGTTCAATTGACGCGGAAGGGAATAAGATAAAGGAGAAAACGAATTTGGGTGTAAAGCAATACGGATATGACAATACCTACCAGCTGACAAGCGCAACCCTTGAAAAAGGGCAGGCTTTAACCTGGGTATATGACAACGCCGGTAACCGCATATCCTCGGCCGACCCGACCCCGCGCTCTTACACACCTAACAGTCTTAACCAATATTCTAACTACAGCTACGACACAGACGGCAACCTCCTCTCTGACGGTATACGTGTAATGACGTGGGATGCAAGAAACAGGCTAGCTACGGTAACCAAAGATAGCAAGACAATATCTTACACATACGACCACAATGATTTAAGGGTTAAACGTACAGACGGTACAAACGTTATAAATTATCTCTTTGATGGCAGTCTTATGCTTGCGGAAAAAGACGCAAGCGGCAAAATACAGAAAGTTTACATTAACGACGGCGCAGGTGTTTTAGGTATGGTACGGTATATTTACAAAGAAGACGGAACTTTTAGCCATTACAACAGACTTTATTATATGTTTGACTCTTTAGGGAGTGTAACTGCAGTTACAGGCGAAAACGGATTGCCTGTGACAGAATACATATATTCGCCATATGGGGAGATTACAAATACAGAAAAAGACCCGGTAAACTCGCTGTCTTTTGTGGGTAGATACGGCGGGTATCGTGACTGGGACACAGGTCTAACCTACTTCTGGCACAGGTGGTATGACAGTAAGGACGGGAGATGGGTAAACAGGGATCCGATAAAAGAACCTGCAAATAAGTGGCGATGTGATTTGAATATATTTAATATTCTAAATACATACAGGTATTCGTTTAATGATTCTCTAAATTATATTGATATAGATGGGTATATGCCTATTGATGCTGATGGGGATAATTCAAATTCAAGAGGAAATGTTGATGGCAGGGGTTTGGAAGCGAAATATAATTATTGCGGAAAAAATTATTCCAATAAAGAAATGCATATTTCATGGCGTGATGAAAATAATTTTGATATGGATCCGGTAAATCCGACAGATGCCTGTTGTAAAGAGCACGATTTATGCTCGCATCATGTATTAAATCAAATGTATAACAAAAAACTTGCCCCTTGCAAATACAGGACGATGACGATAACTGACTGTAATAAGGAGTTGGCAAATTGTTTTGGTAAATTAGATAATATTTATTCAAAAGGTGGGGCGCGATATTTTGGACGTATAAATCCTAAAATAGGAGATCCTGCAAATGCGAAATACTAAAGTTGTGACATTTATTAAATACTTCACTTTATTATTGCCTTTGTTGAATGTTGTATTTGATCTGTTTTTTTGTCCGGTAGATGTTAGGCAGGATATTAATTTAAGAATTTTTCAAGGTGTTATTTCTAAATATTTTATTCCGTTTACTTGGATTTTATTGACGGTTATTTGCTTTAAAATTTTAAGATTCAAAGAAAATAAAATATTTATTTTTGTTAATTTATGTCTAAATATTCCAGTTATAGTTTTATGGTTTATGTTTTTAAGCTATCCTTATAATTAGATATGACTTTACAGCTTCCGGGTCGCTTGACGCGGAGGGAAATAAGATAAAAGATTATATATTTGTATAAAAAGTATTTTGAACTAAATTGTTTTTTTAACTAACTAC
>JAFGWA010000056.1 GCA_016937715.1 Candidatus Goldiibacteriota bacterium | reverse complement strand
TGATAAATAAGCATTATTAATGTTATAATAACAAAAATAAATAAAGGGGTAAAAATGCGGTTTGATTTTGAAATCACACAAAAGACATTAAAGAGCATAGCGGAAATAGAGCGCGTTAAAGGCGTGCTTGAAGCTATAAGTATAAATCAAGCCGGCCTTGATAGGCTTAGAAAACAGAGCGCGGCAACAGAATCACATTATTCAACTCACATAGAAGGCACTACGCTTACGCTAAAACAGTCAGAAAACATATTGCTTCGTAATAACCCGAAAGGAACCCGTAAGGATGATGCGCTTGAATTGATTAATTACATGAAAGCTTTTAATCTGGCGTCCAAAACAGGCAGAGTTAGAATTGGGGAAACTGATATTAAGAAATACCATTCAATACTTGTAAAAGGTGTAAGGGGAGAAGAAGCTTCTCCCGGTAAATACAGGATAAAACAAAATTATGTTGTTAATTCCGCCACAGGAGATGTTATATATACTCCGCCGCCGCCTGATAAAGTACCGGCGCTTATGAAGGATTTTTCTCTGTGGCTGTCAAAAAAAGATGAACTACACCCGGTTGTAAAATCCGCTATTGCGCAGTTCTGGCTTGTACATATACACCCGTTCAGGGATGGTAATGGCAGAGCGGCAAGGATTCTGTCGATGCTTATTTTATTCTCTGCCGGATATGATTTTAACAGGCTATTTACATTATCCGAATACTACGATAAAAACAGGCTTAAATATTATAATGCAATTCAGTCTGCAAGGGATACGGGCGGAGCGCCGGATTTAACACGGTGGATTGAATACTTTTGTGAAGGCTTGAAAATACAGCTTAAGGCAACTGAAAATACGGTAATAAAAAGTTCGGAGAAAAGTTCGGAGAAAAGTTCGGAGAAAATACTTGCCCTGTTTCGTAAGAATCCAAAGATGTCAGCCGCGCAAGCCGCTGAAATACTTGGCATGACAAGCCGTGGTGTTGAAAAACAGATTTCTGCGCTGAAAAAAGCAGGGAGATTGAAGAGGATAGGCGGGGATAAGGGCGGGGCTTGGGAGGTAAAAGGGAAATAGCAAATCATAAATGGGTATTAGATTGAAAACTATTAGATGAAATATTTGTTTGACAAATAAATGCCGGAATGTTATAAATATTACATCGATTAAAATTTAACGGAGGAAACAAATGGCACACGCGGCAATAGCAAAAATTAACGCCGCAACCATTCTGTCCTCTACAACCCTTTTACTAACAGTCACAGTCCTTCTAGTCGGATTAGTGCGACTTACAGTCGTCCTTTAACGGACAACTGGGCGCAAAAATCCGGCACCAACTTTAACAAACCCAATCAAAAACGATTTTTGCGCCGTAACAGGTCTTTTTTAAATTACGTATTTTTAAATACGTAAATCCTGAAAAAGGAGGTGCAAAGATATGGCAACGTGGAATGCTTCAGAGTACAGGAAAAATTCACAGAATCAGTACAGGTGGGGAATTGAACTTATAAAAAAAGCCCGTATTAAAGACGGCGAAAATGTTCTTGATGTCGGCTGCGGTGACGGCAAGATTACCGCTGTAATAAAAAAGGCGGCGGGTAAGGGTCAGGTTATTGGTATTGACAGTTCCGCCTCTATGATAAGGCTTGCCGGGCAGTTATTTCCTGCGGCAAATAATTCAACCCCGCGGTTTATTAAAAAAGATGCTAAAAGTATTGATTTTAAAGGGCTTTTTGACGTGGCATTCTCTAACGCCTGCCTTCACTGGATACATGGCCATGATAAAGTGCTTAAGGGCGTGAATAAAGCGCTGAAACCGGGAGGGCGGATATTTTTTCAGATGGGCGGCAGGGGCAATGCCGGCATTATGAACCGAAAAATGACTGAACTTACAAAGAGCGGAGAATGGAAAGAATATTTTAAAGGTTTCAAATTCCCATATTTTTTCCCGTCGCCGGGTGAATATAAAGCATTGCTTAAAAGAAATGGTTTTAAACCGGCAAAGGTAAGTATTATCCCGAAGACTGCTTTGCACAAAGGATATGAGGGGCTTTTTATGTGGCTGAAAACTACCTGGCTTCCATATACGCAACGGATACCGGCCGCAAAGAGAAATAAATTCATAAAAGAGTCAGCTTTGAGATTCATGGAAGAAACAGGACAAATTAACAAAGCCGTGGTTAAAATGGTAATGATGAGACTTCAGGTAGAAGCGGTAAAAACCCTAAAATAATAAGGGTTTTATGGTTGAAGCAACAGTCATTTTTTGATATAATTTTTAAGTTTTATCTTTACACTTAAATGGTTATTATCACGTAAAACAGGAGGATTATTATGAGAAGCGATAAGATGACAAAAGGTCCGGAGCGTGCTCCGCACAGGTCACTGTTTAAAGCTATCGGATACACGGACGAAGAATTAAAAAGGCCTATAATAGGCGTTGTAAATTCATTTAATGAAGTTATACCGGGGCATATTCACCTGAGAACAATTGCTGACGCTGTAAAAGCCGGAGTAAGAATGGCGGGCGGAACGCCTATGGAATTTCCGGTAATAGGCGTGTGCGACGGCATTGCCATGGGGCATCAGGGAATGAAGTATTCGCTTGTATCGCGCGAATATATTGCTGACAGTATAGAGATAATGTGTACGGCTTATCCTTTTGACGGGATTGTTTTTATACCGAACTGCGATAAAGTTGTTCCGGGAATGCTTATGGCTGCCGCGCGTTTAAATATTCCATGCGTGTTTGTAAGCGGCGGCGCGATGCTTGCGGGCAAATATAAAGGCAAAAATTACGACCTTATATCCGGCGGTTTTGAAGCTGTTGGCGAATGCGCCAACGGCAAGATAACAGAAAAAGAACTTGAAGCCATTGAAAACGTAAGCTGCCCGACTTGCGGTTCATGCTCCGGTATGTTTACCGCGAACACAATGAACTGCATGACAGAAGTGCTGGGACTGGGATTGCCGGGAAACGGAACTATTCCCGCTGTTTATTCCGAAAGGATAAGGCTTGCCAAAACAGCAGGCATGCAGGTTATGGAAATGGTGGAAAAAGATATTAAGCCGCGCGACATACTGACTGAAAAAGCTTTTGAAAACGCGTTCACGCTTGACGTGGCGCTTGGCGGTTCTACAAACACAATACTGCACCTGCCTGCAATAGCGCACGAAGCAGGATTTCAATTCGGGCTGGCCAAAATAAATGAAATAAGCGACAAGACACCCACGCTGTGCAAATTGTCACCTGCGCTTTTACCTACCGGCGGACAGCATTATATTCAGGACCTTTATGAAGCCGGCGGCGTGCAGGTGGTAATAAAAGAGCTTGCCAAAAAGAACCTTGTACATCTTGACCTTATGACGGTTACCGGAAAAAAGATAAAAGACAATATTAAAGATGTTGAAAATATAAATCCAAACGTGATAAGGACGCCGGATAACGCGTATTCACCAAAAGGCGGACTTGCCATATTGTTTGGAAATTTAGCTCCCGACGGCGCTGTTGTTAAACAGGCGGCTGTTGCTCCGGAGATGATGAAACGGGAGGCCAGGGCCAGGGTTTTTGAGTCCGAAGAAGACGCGCAAAAAGCGATTCTTGGGAAAAAGATCAAGCCCGGTGATGTAGTGGTTATAAGGTACGAAGGCCCCAAAGGCGGCCCCGGAATGCGCGAAATGCTTGCGCCCACCGCGGCAATAGCCGGAATGGGATTGGATAAAGAAGTCGCGCTTTTAACCGACGGCAGGTTTTCCGGCGGAACACGCGGAGCCGCAATCGGCCACGTATCGCCTGAAGCAATGGAAGGCGGCGTAATAGCGATAGTAAAAGAAGGCGACATAATTGAGATAAATATTCCGGAGAAAAAACTTGAATTAAAAGTTTCTCAGGATGAGATAGATAAAAGATTCGCGGTATGGACCTGCCCTGAACCGAAGATAAAAACAGGGGTTATCTACCGTTACGCTAAGAACGTAACTTCCGCGTCAACCGGCGCGGTTTTTAAAGATTAAAAAAATAAACATAAGGAGCCATTTATGAACGGAGCAAAAATATTACTTGAATGCCTGAAAAAAGAGGGCGTGGACACGGTTTTTGGATACCCGGGCGGCGTTGTACTTCCGCTCTTTGATGAAATCTATAATGAAAAAGCCATTAAGCTTGTGCTTGTACGCCACGAACAGGGCGCGGCGCATATGGCTGACGGTTATTCGCGTACAACCGGAAAGACAGGCGTATGCCTTGCAACATCGGGGCCGGGCGCAACAAATCTTGTTACCGGAATAGCCACTGCGTACATGGATTCAATTCCTATGGTTGCATTAACGGGTCAGGTTAACAGCAGCCTTATCGGCAATGACGCTTTTCAGGAAGCTGACATGGTGGGAATAACCCGCCCGATAGTTAAGCACAATTATCTTGTAAAAGATGTTAAGGATCTTGCGCAGACAATAAAAAACGCTTTTCACATAGCGTCCACCGGAAGGCCGGGGCCTGTTTTGGTTGACCTGCCTAAGGATGTTTTTACTTCGGAATTAGAATTTTCAAAATATCCTGACCAGCCGCTGTTAAGGGGATACAAACCCACTTATGAAGGCAGCAAAGTACAGATAAAGAAAGCGGCGGAGATGATAGAAAAAGCGCAGAGGCCGCTTCTGTACGTGGGCGGCGGAGTGACGCTTTCAAACGCGTCGGAAGAGCTTATTAAATTCGCGGAAAAGACGGATATCCCGATAACAACAACGCTTATGGCAATGGACGTTCTGCCTTCGGGCCATAGATTAAGCCTTGGAATGCTTGGAATGCACGGTACAAAGTACGCCAACTATGCTGTTCAGGAATCAGATCTGTTAATAGCGGTGGGCGCGCGTTTTGACGACAGGGTAACGGGCAAGGTTGCGGATTTTGCGCCGCATGCTGACATAATTCACATAGATATTGATCCTGCCGCGATAAGCAAGATTATCAAAGTGGACCTGCCGATTGTAGGTTCGGCAAAGAATATACTTCCGGAGCTTACAAAAGAAGTTAAGAAGAAAGAACACAAAGACTGGAATATGCAGATATCGCAGTGGAAGAAAGATTTCCCGCTGTCTTACCGCGACAGTGATGCGGAAATTAAGCCGCAGTATGTAATTCAGAAAATATCGCAGATGGTAAAAGATGACACTATTATTACCACAGAAGTCGGACAGCATCAGATGTGGGCCGCGCAGTTTTATGGATTCCGTAAGACCAGGACTTTTGTAACTTCCGGCGGCCTTGGTACTATGGGTTACGGTTTTCCGGCGGCAATAGGAGCGCAGGCAGGAAATCCGGACAAGCTTGTTATAGACATAGCCGGCGATGGTTCCATACAGATGAACATTCAGGAGCTTGCCACAGCTGTAAAATATAATTTCCCGGTAAAAGTTGTTATATTAAATAACGGTTTTCTTGGGATGGTAAGGCAGTGGCAGGAATTATTTTACGGGAAAAGGTATTCACATACAATAATTGACAACAGTGTTGATTTTGTAAAACTTGCGGAAGCATACGGCGCTAAAGGAATAAGGATTGAAAAAAAGCAGGATGTGAAAAAAGCTCTTAAAGAAGCATTTGAGTATAAAGGGCCGGTTTTAATGGATTTTATTACGGCACCGGAAGAAAACGTTTGGCCCATGGTTCCGGCAGGCGCGGCGCTTGGAAAAATGATAGAAGGAGAACTGGCCTAAACAGCCGGTTGGGTGAACTGACATGACAAAAACAAAAACAATTTCGGTAATAGTGGAAAACCAGCCGGGAGTGCTGGCAAGGATAGCAGGGCTTTTTTCCGGACGCGCGTACAACATTGATTCGCTTGCTGTCGGGGAAACGGAAGATAAGTCCACTTCGCGTATGACCATAATGGCAACCGGAGACGAACTTGTGCTGGACCAGATAGTAAAGCAGTTAAACAAATTGATAGACGTTATTAAAGTTGTGGATATGTCGCAGGAAAGCTATGTGGAAAGGGAGCTTGCGCTTATTAAGGTTAACGTGGCAGGCAAAGATAAAACAGAGCTGATGAATATTGTAAACGTGTTCAGGGCAAGGATAGTTGACGCCACAAACGAAACGTACATGATTGAAGTGACGGGAACAGACGAAAAGATTACAGCGCTGACGGAGCTTGTAAAACCTTTCGGCATTCAGGAAATGTCAAGGACAGGCGCTGTGGCGTTAACAAGGGGAAAAAGGTAAAAGTAAAAAAATGAAATATAAAAAACTTTTTGAAGGGAGAAATTAGAAATGAAAACTTACTATGACAAAGACGCAGATTTAAAGGTACTGAAAGGCAAAAAAGTGGCTGTTATCGGTTACGGTTCACAGGGCCACGCTCATTCGCTTAACATGAAGGACAGCGGAATTGACGTAAGGGTGGGTTTAAGAAAGACTTCCAAACACTGGGCGGAAGCAAAGAAAGCCGGTTTAAAGGTTGTTGAAATTGAACAGGCGGCAAAAGAAGCGGACGTAATAATGATGCTGGTTCCGGATCAGACACAGTCGGAAATTTATTACGCGCACATTGAAAAGTATTTAACAGAAGGCAAAGCGCTGGCTTTCGCGCACGGCTTCAGCATTCACTTTAAAGAAATCAAAGCTCCTAAAAATGTGGACATTATCATGATAGCCCCTAAAGGGCCGGGACACATGGTTCGCAGGGTTTACACGGAAGGAAAAGGCGTTCCGTCGCTTATCGCAATCTATCAGGATTTTACGGGCAATGCCAGAAAGATAGCGCTTTCCTACGCAAAGGCAATAGGCGGAACAAGGGCGGGCGTTCTTGAAACAACATTTAAAGAAGAGTGCGAAACAGACCTTTTCGGCGAACAGGTTGTGCTTTGCGGCGGCATCAGCTCTTTAATCATGGCGGGTTTTGAAACGCTTGTGGAAGCGGGATATGCCCCTGAAATGGCGTATTTTGAATGCCTTCACGAAACAAAGCTTATCGTGGATTTAATTTATGAGGGCGGAATAGCAAACATGAGGTATTCAATCTCTGATACCGCGAAATACGGCGACATTACACGCGGCCCAAGGATAGTAAACGCGGCAACAAAGAAAGAGATGAAAAAATGCCTTACTGAAATACAGACAGGCCAGTTTGCAAGGGAATGGATGGCGGAATACAGGGCGGGAAAACCGAACTTTAATAAGCTTCTTAAGAAAGACGCCAACCACCAGATAGAAAAAGTGGGAGCAAAGTTAAGGGCGATGATGGCGTGGAAACACAAATCGCTTATTGAAGGAAAGAAAAAGACAGCAAAGAAAGCAAAATAATAATTTCATATCCGGAAGAAAGCGCGGTTTAAAGCCGCGCTTTCTTCCGCCTAAATATAAGTTATATAAGGAGAAAAAAGATGGCACAGGATAAAGTAATCATATTTGACACAACCTTAAGGGACGGCGAGCAGGTACCGGGCGCGTCGCTTACAAAAAATGAAAAAATACAGATAGCCCTTCAGCTTGAAAAGCTTGGGGTTGATGTCATAGAAGCGGGTTTCCCAATGTCCTCGCCGGGAGATTTAATATCAGTTGCGGAAATAGCTAAAGCGGTAAAAAAGCCGATAATAGCCGGGCTTTGCCGCGCTGTGCGCAAGGATATTGACGCGTGCAGGGAAGCTTTTAAAAAGACAAGCAAAGGCCGCATTCATACTTTTATAGGCACTTCGCCGCAGCACGTGCATTACATCACCCGTACCACAGAAGAAGAAGTTCTCCGCAGGGCAATTGACGCGGTTAAATACGCAAGGAACTATTGCGGCGATGTTGAATTTTCCGCAATGGACGCCACGCGCACGGATTTTGACTACCTTTGCAGAATAGTGGAAGAAGTAATTAAAGCCGGCGCGCGCACCGTGGACATTCCGGACTCCGTAGGCTACGCTGAACCATACGAATACGGCAACCTGATTAAAAAACTTATGAACACAGTCCCGAATATAAACAAAGCCGTGATTGCGGTTCACTGCCACAACGACCTTGGTATGGCAACGGCAAATTCGCTTATGGCTGTCTTAAACGGCGCCAGGCAGGTTGAATGTACCATCAACGGGCTGGGAGAACGCGCGGGCAACGCGGCGCTGGAAGAAATTGTAATGGCAATGCGTGTAAGAAAAGATATTTATAAAACTGTTACAAATATTAATACAGAAGAAATTTACAGGACATCAAAACTTGTCACCAGGCTGACCGGTATGCCTGTTCAGCCGAATAAATCTGTTGTGGGTGAAAATGCCTTTGCGCACGCTTCAGGAATTCATCAGGATGCCATTTTAAAGCACGAATCCACTTTTGGCATAATGACTCCGCAGGATATAGGTATTCCGGGTCATGAATTGGTACTGACAGCGCGTTCCGGCAAACACGCGCTGCAGCACAGGCTGAACTATCTTGGCTATAAAATTGGCGAAGCGCAGCTGCCTGATACGTATGCTAAATTTCTGACAATTGCTGATAAGAAAAAAGAAGTTTTTGACGAGGACCTTGTACGTATGATGGAAGGAAATGACGCAAGCTCGCACGGCATTTACAATCTGGATTATATTTATGTGGCAACGGGAAATAAAATAGTGCCGACAGCCACCCTTGAAATAACCAAAGACGGAAAGTCGTGCACGAAAGCGGCAATAGGCGACGGGCCGGTGGACGCTATGTACAAAGCAATAAACGAAATAACCGGAGAGACAAACCTTAAGCTTACGGATTACCAGATAAAGGCGGTCACAAAAGGCACGGAAGCTATGGGCGAAGTAACTGTCAGAGTGGCAAAAGAATCAAATGAAGTTACAGGGCGCGGCGCTTCAACAGATATTCTTGAAGCAAGCGCGAAAGCGTACCTGTCGGCCATTACCAAGCTTTCCATGGAAAAGAAAAATTCGGATACAAAGAAAGCTGCGGTAAAGAAAGCAAAAAAGAAAAAAGCGGCAAAAAAATAATATAAGCAAAAGGAGCGAAGATAATGGGAATGAACATTGCGGAAAAGATATTGGCCGCCAAAAGCGGTAAGAAACAGGTGGAACCGGGCGAACTGGTGATAGCGGATATTGACCTTGTACTGGCAAATGACATCACCGCGCCCATTGCAATAAAGGAATTTAAAGGCGCCGGCGCCACAAAAGTATGGGACCGCACAAAAGTCGCGCTTGTACCTGATCATTTTACCCCGAACAAGGATATAAAGTCGGCGGAACAGGCAAAGATGTTAAGGGAATTCGCCCGCGAACAGAAAATTACGCATTACTATGACCAGTCAGACGTCGGCATAGAGCATGCGCTTCTGCCGGAACAGGGTGTGGTAGTGCCGGGAGACCTTGTAATAGGCGCGGATTCACATACCTGCACATACGGAGCGCTTGGCGCGTTTGCAACCGGCGTAGGCTCAACTGACGCGGCTTTCGGTATGATGACAGGAAAAGCGTGGTTCAAGGTACCGCCTTCAATAAAATTTATATATAAAGGAAAGCTTAATAAATGGGTAAGTTCAAAAGATTTAATACTTTACACCATTGGTGATATCGGAGTTGACGGAGCTCTGTATAAAGCTATGGAATTTACAGGGCCGGTTATTGATAAACTTTCAATGGACGCAAGGCTGACAATTTCCAACATGGCGATAGAAGCCGGCGGAAAAGCGGGCCTTATGAATCCGGATGAGACCACTATGGAATATGTAAAAAAGCGAGCCGAGCATAAATGGAAAGTATACACAAGCGATAAGGACGCGAAATATGAAAATATTATAGAGTATGACTGCTCTAAAATAGAACCTGTGGTATCGTGCCCGCATCTGCCGGAAAATACAAAACCCGCTTCAAAACTTTCCAAAATAGCGGTTGATCAGTCGGTTATTGGTTCCTGCACAAACGGAAGAATGGAAGATTTAAGGATAGCCGCCAAAATTTTAAAAGGCAAAAAGATAAATTCCCGTGTAAGGTGCCTTATATTCCCGGGAACAAAAGAGATTTACATGCAGGCGATACATGAAGGGCTTGTGGATATTTTTGTCGGCGCGGGCGCCATATTCAGCATGCCCACATGCGGGCCGTGCCTTGGAGGCCATATGGGAATTCTGGCAAAAGGCGAAGTTGCAATTTCAACCACTAACAGAAATTTTGTGGGCAGGATGGGTCATACGGAATCATCGGTATACCTTTCTTCACCGGCAGTAGCTGCAGCATCGGCCATCCTTGGCAGGATAGGCACACCTGATGAGATTAAAAAATAACGGAGGATAACATGAATATAAAAGGGAAAGTATGGAAGTTTAAGGATGACGTTGATACGGATCTTATAATTCCTGCAAGGTATTTAAATACATCCGACCCTGTGGAACTTGCAAAGCACTGCATGGAAGACGCGGATAAAACTTTTGCGGGCAAGGTAGGCAAGGGCGATATAATCGTGGCGGGAAAAAATTTCGGCTGCGGAAGCTCGCGCGAACACGCGCCTGTTGCCATTAAAGCTGTCGGCGTGTCATGCGTTATAGCAAAGGATTTTGCCAGGATTTTTTACAGAAATTCATTTAATATCGGCCTGCCCATATTTGAATCTGAAGAAGCGTCCGCAAAGATTGCCGAGGGCGATACCGTGGAAATAGACGCGGCCAAGGGCATAATTAAAAACATTACAAAAAACGAAACATACAAAGTAAAACCCATTCCGCCTTTTATGCAGGAACTTGTGGAAGCGGGCGGGCTTTTAAAGTACGCTAAGACAAAGTATAAGATTAAATAAGAAGTTAAAAATCAGATAAAACTGAAAAAATTAAAAGGAGAATCAGAATGGCCAAGTCAAAGTCGTACAACATAGCTTTAATGCCGGGAGACGGAACAGGACCTGAAGTTTTAGCGGAGGGATTAAAGGTATTAAAAGTTGCCGGAGCAAAGTACGGGGTAAAATTAAATTTAGAGAAGTATGATTTTGGCGGGGAAAGATATAAAAAGACGGGGGAAACACTGCCCGATTCAGCGATAGAAGAATTAAAGAAATCAGACGCCATTTATCTTGGCGCCATAGGCCATCCGGACGTAAAACCGGGAATACTGGAACTTGGCATACTTTTAAAATTACGTTTTGCCCTTGACCAGTACATTAACTTAAGGCCGGTAAAACTTTATCCAAATGTGGACACTCCGCTTAAAGATAAAGGGCCGGAACACATTGATTTTGTTGTAATCAGGGAAAATTCAGGCGGCATATACACGGGAATGGGCGGAGTGGCGCAAAAAGGAACGCAGAACGAAGTTGCCACACAGGTTATGGTTTATACAAGGCCGGTAGTTGACCGCTGTTTAAAGTATGCTTATGAGTTCACAAAAAAGAGAAACAGCAAAAAGAAAATGCTTACGCTTGTACATAAAAACAATGTATTAACACACTGCGGCGACCTGTGGGTAAGGGCGCACAAAGAAATGGGCGACAAATATTATAAGGGAATCAAGCAGGATTACGCGCACGTGGACGCGACCACAATGTGGTTTGTAAAGAATCCGGAATTTTTTGATGTTATAGTGACAGAAAACCTGTTCGGCGATATCATCACTGACCTTGGCGCCATGATTCAGGGCGGCATGGGAATAGCAGCCGGCGGAAACATCAATCCGGAAGGCGTTTCAATGTTTGAACCTATCGGCGGTTCAGCGCCAAAGTATACCGGCAAGAACGTTATCAATCCGCTTGCGGCAATAAACGCGGGCGCGATGATGATGGATACGCTTGGCGAAACAAAGATGGCAAAGTCAATTGACAACGCGGTAACCGCAGCGCTTGCTTCCGGTAAAATTAAAAGCATGTCTGCCGGAAGAATGGGAATGGGAACAAAAGAAATGGGTGATTTTGTAGCGTCACTTGTTAAATAAAATAAATTAATATATAAGGAGAAGGCAGATGAGCAAACAATATAATGTGGCCATTATGGGCGCCACCGGCGCTGTCGGCGAGATAATGAGGGACATTCTTGAAGAAAGAAAGTTTCCGGTAAAAGATATAAAGTTTCTGGCATCAGAGCGTTCAAAAGGCAAAAAAATGCAGTATCAGGGCAGGGATGTGGAAATTGAGGTTTTAAGCCCTGATTCATTTAAGGGCGTTGATATTGTCCTTGCGTCGGCGGGCGCGTCTGTCAGCAAAGAGTACGTTAAACACATACTGGATGCAAAGGCGCTTATAATTGACAACAGTTCCGCTTTCAGAATGGATGACGATGTGCCTCTTGTAGTGCCGGAAGTAAACCCGGAAGATATCAGGCTGAACAAAGGTATTATTGCCAATCCTAACTGTTCCACCATTATTATGCTTGTTCCAATCAAGCCTATTCATGACAAGGCAAAGATAAAAAGGATTGTGGTTTCAACTTATCAGGCAACGTCAGGCGCCGGCGCAAAAGGAATGATGGAGCTTGAACAGCAGACAAAAGACTGGGCGGCAGGAAAAGAAATTAAAGTGGATAAATTTGCTTACCAGATACTGTTCAACCTTATTCCGCACATTGATGTGTTCTATGAGGACGGCTATACAAAAGAAGAAATGAAAATGGTAAACGAAACACGCAAAATAATGCACGCGCCGGATATGCAGATAACAGCAACCACGGTGCGTGTACCGTGCCTGCGTTCGCATTCAGAGTCAGTAAACATTGAAACAGAAATTAAGCTTACGGCAAAAGAAGCGCGCGAACTTCTTGAAAAAGCACAGGGAGTTACCGTGCAGGATGATATTCACAATAAAAAATATCCTATGCCGCTTTTTGTATCCGGGAAAGACGATGTTTACGTGGGCCGCATAAGGGAAGACTTCTCCATAGACAAAGGCATTAACCTTTGGGTTGTGGGCGACCAGTTAAGAAAAGGCGCCGCGTTAAACGCGGTTCAGATTGCTGAAGTTGTGGCAAAAGAAGGCCTTAAATAAGAAGTAAAAACCCCGCCTGAATAAGGCGGGGTTTTTTAATATCAGGAGGTAATAATAATATGATAGCGCGTTATACAAGGCCGGAAATGGGCAAGCTTTGGACAGAAGACGCAAAGTATCAGTCCTGGCTTGATGTTGAAGTTGCGGTGTGTCAGGCCTGGGCAAAAAAGGGAAAAATACCAAAAAAAGATATGGCCAGTATAAAAAAGAATGCCGCGTATAATGTGAAACAGATTGAAAAAATAGAAGCTGTGGTAAGGCACGATGTAATTGCGTTTTTGACATCTGTGTCAAAACACGTGGGTGCTTCTTCGCGTTACGTGCATATGGGCATGACTTCGTCTGACCTTGTGGATTCCGCGATGGCATTAAGAATGGTAAAGGCGTGTGACATTATAATAGAAGGGCAGAAAAAACTTACAGCGGCCTTAAAAAAACTTGCGGTAAAACACAAATATACGGTAATGATAGGCAGGTCGCACAATATTCACGCTGAACCGATTACATTCGGGCTTAAAGTGCTTATATGGTACTTTGAAGGAAAAAGAAATTTAGAAAGGCTTATTGCCGCAAAAGAAGAAATCCGCGTGGGAAAAATATCCGGTGCTGTGGGCAATTACGCCAATATAGACCCGGCAATTGAACTTGACGCGCTTACAAGAGTGGGTTTAAAAAGGGCGGAAATAGCAAATCAGATAATTCAGCGCGACAGATACGCGGCTTTAATGAATGCCATGGCTGTTGCCGCGGCATCTATTGAAAAAATAACCGTAAATTTAAGGTTAATGCAGCACAGCGAGATTTTAGAGACAGAAGAACCATTCGCAAAAGGGCAAAAGGGCAGTTCCGCTATGCCGCATAAAAGAAACCCTGTGGTATGTGAAAATCTGTCCGGACTTGCAAGAATAGTAAGGACTAACGCGCTTGCGGCAATGGAAAACATAGCGCTTTGGCACGAACGCGATATTTCGCACAGCTCTGTTGAAAGAATTGCCGTACCGGACAGCTTTATTCTTATGGATTACATGCTGTCTAAATGCACCTGGATTATTGAAAATTTAAGTGTCTTTCCAAAGAATATGATACGCAATATGAACCATTTAAAGGGCCTTGTTTTCAGCCAGCAGGTGCTGTTAACCCTTATTTCCAAGGGTATATCAAGGGAAGACGCCTATAAGATAGTTCAGACAAACGCCATGAAAATATGGGCCGGAGATCCGGAAGATTTTAAAACAAAGCTTTTAAATGATGAAAAAGTGGTTTCAAAGATGTCAAAAGCTGAAATTGAGGGTATTTTTAATGTTGATTATTACCTGAAGAATGTGGAAGAGTTTTATAAAAGAATGTAAGAAAAAATATATCCCAAAGCCGCGGATTAAAATCCGCGGCTTTTTTTATTAATAGCCGGTCAGAACCCCCTTAATTTAATTGATAAATACGGGTTTTTATATTTATTATAATATTACAGGGTTTGGGTATATTTTTTCAGAAGCACCGCAAATTGGTATTCTTGCATGTAAACAAACTTGAAATCATTGGAGAGGTTAACGTCATTAGCTATCGGGAGCTTGCAGCGCATACAAATATGCCGCTGTGGTAATACATCCGGATAGGCAGATATAAAGTTTTTTGAGCGGTGCATCTGAAAAAAATATATCCAAACCCTGTTTTATACTTGATTTTAATAATTAATCAAAACAAAATAAAAACCTTTAAAATAAGCGGGTTTGTTCTGAAATTCCGCGATAATTAAATTTGGCATACTTGTCATTAAAGCGGCAATATACGGATAGATATTCTTTTGCGTAAATCAAAATAAAAAGTTATTCTAAATATAAGTTATATGCAAAATATATAACACATATGATTATTATCAAATAATGCTGTTATTGCTGCGTAATATGCGAGAAATGGGCATATAAAAATAAATGAAAATAATTTGTTTTTTTTGTTGACAAGTATTTGTAAATTTGATATTATCACTCTCACGTTGATGAAAGAGAAACAACACGTTCTTTAAAAAAGAATTAAGAGCAGCGCGGTGAAAAGAAAAGTACCGCAGACGAAAATTAAAAACAGGCTTGTTAAAGCGGCAAAAAATAAATTAAAAATAATTTAAAATTTTTGTTGACAAACGAAGTTGTTTTTGGTAAAGTTTGAATGTAGCTAGCAGTTAAGCAAAACTACAGAGCAAGTTCTTAAAAAGCACATAAAGTGTGACAGGGATAGTTTGCGCCGTTTTTTGCGTGTCCGCAAAAATCTTTTGAATAAAAAGGTTTTTCCGGATACGCAGATAATCAGAATGAATTTCAAAATTTCATCTGAAAGCAAAAAACACAAATGTCCCTTGAACAGGATATTTTTGTCTGTTCTTTACCAGATTACTATAGAATAGATTGAGTTTCGCCTGTAAGCAGAATCAATAGTTCATTGGAGAGTTTGATTCTGGCTCAGGACTAACGTTGGCGGCGTGCCTAATACATGCAAGTCGAACGGGATACTTAGCAGCAATGTTAAGTGTTCAGTGGCAAACGGGTGAGTAATGCATAGGTAACATACCTTAAAGACGGGGACAACTATCCGAAAGGATAGCTAATACCGGATGTGATTGCGGGATCTCAAGGTTCTGCAATTAAAGGGCGGCCTCTATTTATAAGCTGTCGCTTTAAGATTGGCCTATGTCCCATCAGCTAGTTGGTAGGGTAATGGCCTACCAAGGCTGCAACGGGTAGCCGGCCTGAGAGGGCGATCGGCCACACTGGAACTGCGACACGGTCCAGACTCCTACGGGAGGCAGCAGTAGGGAATTTTCCACAATGCCCGCAAGGGTGATGGAGCGACGCCGCGTGAGGGATGAAGGTCTTCGGATTGTAAACCTCTTTCGTTTGGGAATAAGGTTTCAGCACTAATATTGCTGAAATTTGACGGTACCGAAGGAAGAAGCTACGGCTAACTCTGTGCCAGCAGCCGCGGTAATACAGAGGTAGCGAACGTTGTCCGGATTTACTGGGCGTAAAGGGCTTGTAGGTGGCCATATAAGTCAGTTGTGAAATCGTTCTGCTCAACAGAACAATTGCTTCTGATACTGTATGGCTTGAGTGCAGGAAGGGAAAATGGAATTTCCGGTGTAGCGGTGAAATGCGTAGATATCGGAAAGAACACCTGTGGCGAAGGCGGTTTTCTGGCCTGCAACTGACACTGAGGAGCGAAAGCTAGGGGAGCAAACAGGATTAGATACCCTGGTAGTCCTAGCTGTAAACGGTGTACATTAGGTGTGGGAGATTCATTTCTTCCGTGCCGACGCTAACGCATTAAATGTACCGCCTGGGAACTACGGCCGCAAGGTTGAAACTCAAAGAAATTGACGGGGGTCCGCACAAGTGGTGGAGCATGTGGTTTAATTCGACGCTACGCGAAGAACCTTACCTGGGCTTGACATTCTTATGATCGCTTTGTGAAAGCTTAGCTTTCTGCCCGCAAGGGTAGACATTTGAACAGGTGTTGCATGGTTGTCGTCAGCTCGTGCCGTGAGGTGTTGGGTTTAGTCCTCTAACGAGCGCAACCCCTATTGCTAGTTGCCAGCGGGTAATGCCGGGAACTCTAGCGAGACTGCCCGGGATAACCGGGAGGAAGGAGGGGATGACGTCAAATCATCATGGCCCTTATGTCCAGGGCTACACACGTGCTACAATGGCAGATACAAAGGGTCGCAAAATCGCGAGATGGAGCCAATCCCAAAAAGTCTGCCTCAGTTCGGATTACAGTCTGCAACTCGACTGTATGAAGCTGGAATCACTAGTAATCGCGGGTCAGCTACACCGCGGTGAATACGTTCCCGGGCCTTGTACACACCGCCCGTCACGCTACGAAAGTTGTTTGTACCAGAAAACTCTGATTCAACCGCAAGGAGATAGGAGGCTAAGGTATGAGCAATGATTGGAGCGAAGTCGTAACAAGGTAGTCGTACCGGAAGGTGCGGCTGGATCACCTCCTTTCTAAGGAGTATTTTTTAAAAAATTGGTGTTGTTAAGAATCTGCTACGGCGAACTCAATCTATCTATAATAATATAGGCTAAACGCAATCTGGGCCTTTAGCTCAGTTGGTTAGAGCACTGTGTTGATAACGCAGGGGTCGATGGTTCGAGTCCATCAAGGCCCACCATTTTTCATGTTGGTGGGTAACTGAGAAACTCGGCCGGATTCGAATTGCGAATTAAAATTACGGGCAGCATGTTATAGTGCTGTCTGCTCTTAAAGTGTGGGGATGTAGCTCAGCTGGGAGAGCACCTGGTTTGCAACCAGGACGTCGCAGGTTCGATCCCTGTCATCTCCACCAAAAAATTTAATTCGGATGACAGAATAAAGATTGCCAATAGCCGGTAACCGTAAACGCGCACTAATGCACGTTTTCGGGTACCGGCCTTATAAGCCGGTTTAACGCTCATTGAAAGAGTAAGTATCAGAGATGCAGGTAATAAAATTAATTACGCTGAGAAATATATAGCGCTAAGACATTGTAATGTGGTCAAGCTACTAAGGGCACACAGGGGATGACTTGGTGTCAGGAGGCGATGAAGGACGTGACAGGCTGCGATATGCTTCGGTTAGGTGCCAATAACCTTTGAGCCGAAGATTTCCGAATGGGGTAACCTTACAGGCTAATACCCTGTAATCCTTAACTGAATACATAGGTTAAGGACGCGAACCCGGGGAAGTGAAACATCTCAGTACCCGGAGGAAGAGAAAAAGAAATTGATTTCCCTAGTAGTGGCGAGCGAACGGGAAACAGCCCAAACCGTGCTTGTGTCAAGCTTGCAGGCGTTGCAAACGCGGTGTTGTAGGAAGGTTCCGGAGTGACTGCTAACGCTCCATAGAGTTACAAAGTTTTCTTCTATTCGAACGATGCTGGAAGGGTCGGCCACAGAAGGTGAAAGCCCTGTAGAAAAAAGAAGAAGACCTCTAAGACTTTTCCTGAGTACCACGGGACACGAGAAATCTTGTGGGAATCCGGCCGGACCACCGGCCAAGGCTAAATACTACCTGACAACCGATAGTGAACCAGTACCGTGAGGGAACGTTGAAAAGTACCCCTTTTAGGGGAGTGAAATAGTACCTGAAACTGTGTGCTTACAAGCGAAGGAAGGACTATGTATGTTTGTTTATGGGCTTCGGTTCATAAATGGATATACAGTCTGCCCTTGTGCCTTTTGCTTAATGAGCCGGCGAGTTAATTGTTGTGGCAAGGTTAAGTTCCTCGCGGAACGGAGCCGTAGCGAAAGCGAGTATGAAAGTGCGCTCAGTCGCAATAATTAGACCCGAAGCCAGGTGATCTAAGCGTGGTCAGGATGAAATTCTGGTAACACAGAATGGAGGTCCGAACTGGTGGTTGTTGCAAAAACCTCGGATGAACTGCGTTTAGGAGTGAAAAGCTAATCGAACCTGGTGATAGCTGGTTCTCCTCGAAATAGCTCTAGGGCTAGCCTCATGTGTGTTTAACGGGGGTAGAGCACTAAATAGGCTAGGGGCGATAACCTCGTTACCAAACCTAATTAAACTCCGAATACCGTTAAATGAATCATGGGAGTCAGAACGTGTGGGCTAAGCTTCACGTTCAAAAGGGAAACAGCCCAGACCATCAGCTAAGGTCCTTAAGTACCGCTTAAGTGGAAAAGGATGTGGAATTACTCAGACAGCTAGGATGTTGGCTTAGAAGCAGCCATCATTTAAAGAGTGCGTAATAGCTCACTAGTCAAGTGATTCTGCGCCGACAATATAACGGGGCTCAAAGCGGTCACCGAAGCTATGGAATTGAAAAATTGGTAGGGGAGCGTTCCAGTGTAGGTTGAAGCGAGACCGGAAGGACTCGTCGACGAACTGGAAGTGAAAATGCCGGCACGAGTAGCGTAAATTTAGGTGAAAAACCTATAGGCCGTAAATCTAAGGTTTCCTCGAGCTAGGTTAATCCGCTCAGGGTTAGTCGGGATCTAAGTCCAGGCCGAAAGGCGTAGGCGATGAACAAGCAGTTAATATTCTGCTACCAGCTAATGTTCGTTATCACGATGGAGTGACGCAGAAAGATAGGTAGGCCTGTTATTGGATTCAGGTCCAAGCATTCAGGGTGTTATCCAGGCAAATCCGGATAACGTTAGCCCGAAGTGTGATGGGGATCCTTCGTAAGAAGGAGAAGTTACTGATTCTACGCTGCCAGGAAAAGCTTCTAAGGAGAACATTGGCTGCCCGTACCGCAAACCGACTCTGGTAGATGGGGAGAACATCCCAAGGCCCTCGAGATATTGCCTCAAAAGGAACTCGGCCAACTCACCCCGTAACTTCGGGAGAAGGGGTGCCCCTCCGCGTTAAGGGATTCGTTCCCGTAAGCGTGAAGGGGCCGCAGTAAATAGTCCCAGGCGACTGTTTAACAAAAACACAGGACTCTGCTAACACGAAAGTGGATGTATAGGGTCTGACGCCTGCCCGGTGCTGGAAGGTTAAGGGGAGCTGTCAGTCGCGCAAGCGAGGAAGCAGTCAACCGAAGCCCCAGTAAACGGCGGCCGTAACTATAACGGTCCTAAGGTAGCGAAATTCCTTGTCAGGTAAATTCTGACCTGCACGAATGGCGTAACGATCTGGGAACTGTCTCTTGGGGCAGCTCGGCGAAAATGTAGTAGCGGTGAAGATGCCGCTTACCTGCAGTGGGACGGAAAGACCCTATGAAGCTTTACTATACCTTGACATTGATTCTTGGTTGAACATGTGTAGGATAGGTGGGAGACTTTGAGGCTTTGGCGCCAGCCAAGGCGGAGTCGTCGTTGAAATACCACCCTTGTTTTATTGAAAATCTAACTGTATCCAGTGAAACCTGGTGCAGAACACTGTCTGGCGGGTAGTTTGACTGGGGCGGTCGCCTCCAAAAGAGTAACGGAGGCGCTCTAAGGTACCCTCAGCGCGGTCAGCAATCGCGCTAATGAGTGCATTGGCATAAGGGTGCTTAACTGCGAGACATACACGTCGAGCAGGTGCGAAAGCAGGACAAAGTGATCCGGTGGTTCTGTGTGGAAGGGCCATCGCTCAGCGGATAAAAGCTACTCTAGGGATAACAGGCTGATCCTATCCGAGAGTTCACATCGACGATAGGGTTTGGCACCTCGATGTCGGCTCATCACATCCTGGGGCTGAAGAAGGTCCCAAGGGTTCGGCTGTTCGCCGATTAAAGTGGTAC
>JAFGWA010000055.1 GCA_016937715.1 Candidatus Goldiibacteriota bacterium | reverse complement strand
GTATATAGGCGGAACAGCGTATGATTTAACTTCAATATCATATAACAGGGATTATTTCTATGACCCTGCAAAGCCGCACGCTGTGGACCACATGAATAATAACGGCAGTATATTCAGGGAATACGAATATGATGCCAATGGGAATGTGACAAGCCACACCGGCAATTTAAGGGAAATTTTATGGGATGAAGAGAACAGGATAAAACAGGTGACAGACACTTTCCCGTTTAATTCGCCGGTATCGGAAAATTACTTCTACGACCATAAAGGCGAAAGAAAAATAAAGATAAATAATTATAATATGGGAACACCGCAGCTTGGCGATGTGGCGATGTATGTTAATCAGTACGCGGCAATGTGGTTAAGCAACGCCAACAACATAAATACGTATACAAAGAACTATTACGTGGGGAATCAGCGCGTTGCAAGCAGAATAATGTCAGATGCGGCGTGTGCAACAGGCACGGATAGTTTTGATTTTACATATTTCTACGGCACAGACCATCTTGGCTCGTCAACGTATCTCACAGATAATAGCGGGAATATTGTAGAGCATAACGAGTATACGCCATGGGGCGAAATATGGCAGACAGAAGACAGTATGCCCACGGTATCAGTTGGGGAACTGAATAATCCGTTTAAGTTTACGGGTAAGGAAATGGATAGGACAGGGCTGTACTATTACGGCGCCCGCTACTACGACCCACAGGTTTCGCTATGGATGAGCCCGGACCCGATACTTGATAAGTATCTGCCTAAATTTGACGAAAAAGATAACAGCAAACTCCTGGGAATGGGTGGGGTATTTAATTCGTTAAACCTTGGGTTGTTTACCTACACGCATCAGAATCCGGTGAAATTAGTGGATCCGGATGGGAAAGCTGCAGGAGATCCTTTCGTTTCAATTCATGATGCGGCTATCGATTTTTCACGAAATTACAATGATGATTCAATACGAACTGATCGTGAGTACGGAACAATGATTTATGAAGTTAGGGATGCAAAAGGTAATATTCAAAATTTTACATATGCAAATCCAAGGCAAGGAGAGCAACATGGAGTGAGGATTGCTCGGCCCCCAAATGGAGAGAAGTTCAGAGCGTTTGCGCATACTCACGGAGCGGATAGTCCAGGATATGCTGACAATAAATTTTCACCTAAAGATATAGAGAATGCAACGAAAGCAAATGTGCCATCGTATGTCGCTGACCCAGAAGGAAATCTTAAAAAGTTTGATCCTCGTACAAATAAAACTACACCGATTGAATCGAATTTGCCAAGTGATCCTAATAGTGTCAATAGGGCAAATACTATTAGCCCGGATGTTGGTTCCAAAAATGGAGCGGGAGGAGTGAATAAAATTGATAAGTATCAATAGGTGTATGGTGTTATTTATGGTTTCTATACTTGTATTTTATTCTTGCGATTTGGAGGGGGGATCAAAAAACGAGAATAATATTACAAAAAAGAATGCAATACATATAGCAGAAGCTCAATGGATTAAAACATATGGTTATTCAAAGAGAGATCTAAAACAATTTCAGCCTTATAAAATAGAATTGAAAGCCAATGTATGGATTGTTGAAGGAAGTTTTTTGGTTGATGAGGATTATATACACGGTGGGACGCCATATATAGAAATAAGAGTAACGGATGGTGAGGTTTTAAAGATAGAGCACGGGGAATAAAAAAGTGTTGGAACCTGATTAATGATTTGAAGGGAAAAAGGTTTTGGAGCCTTATATAACTTTATATTTGAGACTTTATTTAGGTATCCTGAAAGATATTAAACTATAACTAAGTGTATTGGAGGGATTATGAAGAAGATAATGATTATTATGGCGACAATACTAATAACAACAGCAATATTTGCTGCTTCGCCGACGCCGGTGCCGGGGAATGTGAAGTCCGGCAAAACGGTTAAGATGATGATAAAAGTGCCGGTGCAGATTGTGGATGGGGCGTATGTTGCGCAGGTGGGGGATGATATTAAGGCTTTAACTACGGGCGGGACTTATTTATACAACAAAGAAAAGACAGAGGCTATTGTGATATTACACGTCCCGGAAGAGGATAAGGCCTCTGTAAGCTCGCTTATTAAGGCGGGGAAGAAGGAAGTTAAAGAAAACCAGGTTAAGAATTATGATAAACAGTTTAAGGGATTAAAGAACTCATACAACGACGGTATATAAGCCGTTAAATTTTACATGAATTCATGTATATACAACTGACAAAAATTGTGGAGGATATTTAAATGAGAAGGAACATATTATTCAGAGCCATGCTTTTAATAAGCATGTTTGTTATTACAATTCCGGCGTATTGTGGAATGGTTTACGCGCCGAACCATATATTCAAACAATGGAATAACATCACTTTTTCCGGCGAACCATGCGCTGTGGGGCAGGGTGTTAATATTGCGTGGAATATGGGCAGCGGCGGGCCTACTGACGGCGGATGCGGTCAGCTGACTGATAATTTCTCTGAAGAATGGACAGGTTATATTAAAGCCCCTTATACAGGAACAATTACCTTTTATTCTTATACGGATGACAGGGGTTACTTATATATTACAGACCCTGCAACCGGAATAGAGACAAATGTTGTAAATTCCAAGTGGCCCCAGGAATCTTCCGGTACTTTTAACATGGTGCAGAACACTTAGGGAATATCAGGCGGAGGAAAAGCGGAGACAAATACAGATAGAAAAACAAAAGCCAAGGCGAAATTAAGGCAAGGATGTGGTTATTTTTATATAATTTCTTGTAAATTCTCTTAAAAAGTAAAAAATCTTGACTTTTAAAGCTAAAAGTGTAAAAATACTAACACGTTTATTACAAAATCAATTATTAAAATATTGAAGGAGGATTACCGTGAAGAAAAAGCTTTTTGTAGTTTTTTCGTTAGTTGTTTTAGCCTCGCTTTTTGTGTTTACAGCCTGTAACAAACCCCTTGGAGGAACCAACAAAATCAGGTTCATGTATTGGGGAGATGTAACTGAAATTGAAATTATAAACCAGGCAATCGCGGAATTTGAAAAAGCAACAGGCGTTAAGGTAAGCGCGGAAAGAGCTCCTTCGGGGCCGCCTTACATGGAAAAAGTATTAACACAGTTTGCCGGCGGAAGCGCGCCTGACGTGCTTTTCATAGAGGCAAACAATTTCAAGAAATTCGCGGAAAAAGGCGTTTTAGAAGACCTTACGCCGTATCTTGCAAACGAAACAGCATTCAAAAAAACCGATTTTTATCCTGAAATAATTGACAGGTTTACAGTGGAAAATAAGTTATATGTTCTTCCAAGAGATATCGCGCCTATCTGCGTTATGTATTACAACAAAGACCTTTTTAAAGCAGCGGGAGTTAAGCCGCCTACAGACAACTGGACATGGGCTGAATTTCTTGCCAAAGCAAAAGCGCTTGTAAAGAAAGACGCGCAGGGAAGGGTAGTTCAGTTTGGATTTGTGGATGATTGGCCTATCTGGGAATCATGGGTATTAAGCAACGGCGGATCGCTTGTTGACAATGTAAAGAACCCCACAAAGTGCACACTTGATAAGAAAGCGGCTTATGACGCCATTCAGTTCAGGGCGGATATGATACATAAATACAGAGTTATGCCTTCACCTTCCCAGATGACCGCAATGGGCGGAATGGGTTCGGGAGACATGTTCGTATCAGGAAAAGCGGGTATGTTCTACAGCGGAATATGGAAGACCCCGTCATTCAGACAGATAAAGGATTTCAAATGGGACGTTGTTATGTTTCCTAAAGGGCCTACCGGAGTAAGGGCTTTCTCTACAGGCGGATCCGGATATGCCATCACAAACAAATCAAAAAATAAAGAAGCGGCATGGAAGCTTGTAACATATCTTGCCGGAGTAAAAGGACAGACACAGCTTGCACAGACAGGGCTTGCACAGCCTGCCATGAAAAAGATTGCAGAATCACCGGCTTTCCTTGACGGACAGGATCCTAAGAACAAAAAGATTGTCCTTGCAGGCGTTAAGTATGTTAAGTTTGCTCCGCTGGTATCAGACTGGGAAGAAATCAACGTAAGCATGATTGCGCCCAACTTTGATAAGATCTGGAGCGGCAAAGCAACTGCAAAAGAAATATGCCAGGAAATAGTGCCGGAAATTAATGAAAATTACTTTGAATAACAGTGAACATAGAATAACCAGCGGAGGAAACTGATGAGCACGAATACTGTTCCGGTACATCATAAATCAGGCTCGCATGAAGCGCTGTGGGGGTATGTTTTTATAGGCCCCTGGATTTTGGGTATGATTCTTTTTGTTGGCGGCCCAATTATCGCGTCTTTAGTGCTTGCTTTCTGTAAGTGGGACCTTTTAACGCCGATTCAATTTGTGGGGTTTGAAAACTTCTCGCATATGTTTGGCGATAAAAAGTTCTGGATAAGTTTGGGAAACACGTTCTATTACACTTTATTCGCGGTTCCGCTTGGTATTGTGGGCTCCATCATGGTAGCCCTGTTAATGAACCAGGACTGGAAAAGCGTAAGGCTGTTAAGGACAATATATTATCTTCCTTCTGTTACTGCCGGTGTTGCGTCGGCCATTATCTGGATGTGGCTTTTTAATCCGGATTTCGGCCTTATCAACTATGGTTTAAGTATGCTGGGAGTAAAAGGGCCTCTTTGGCTTGCGGATGAAAACTGGTCAAAACCGGCGCTTGTGGTAATGAGCCTTTGGGGTGTCGGCGGAAACATGATTATTTATCTTGCCGGCCTTCAGGGAGTACCCAGGCAGTTGTATGAAGCCGCGGAAATTGACGGCGCGGGAATATGGCATAAGTTCAGGCATGTGACAATTCCAATGTTAACACCTGTTATTTTCTTTAACTTAATCATGAGCATAGTATGGTCGTTCCAGATATTCACGCAGGTTTACACAATGACCGGCGGGCAGGGCGGTCCGGCTGATTCCACGCTTGTGCTTGTTCTTTACATTTATCATTACGCGTTTAAATATCATCATATGGGATACGCCTGCGCTCTTGCATGGGCGCTTTTCTTTGTCATAATGTTATTTACCTTCCTGCAGTTTAAGATTGCCGGCGGATGGGTGCATTATGAAGGCGAACTTAAGAAATAAAAATTATACCACTAAACCTTTGGAGGTAATGTAATATGGAGCAGAAGAGCAGCTTCTGGGCAAGCAAAAAGAAGCAGGACATGGCAGTAAGCCTGGTCCTTTATATTATAGCGTGGATGGGCGCGCTGATATTTGTTATACCGCTTGTATGGATGGTATCAACGTCGCTTAAATATCCCACTGATATTTTTACAACACCGCCAAAATGGCTTCCTATATCGGATGTGTCATGGAAACTTGACCCCGATGTACGTTCCCAGCAGGCAGGCTATGTAAAGATAGCAAGGGGCGCTAACGGCACCAACATAATTTATCTTATGTCCGGGCTTAAAAAGAGCGCGAAGGTATTAAGCACAATGACATTGTCCGGAGCCGCCCAGTTAAATGTTCAGAAGGGCGACTATGTGGCGGAAGGCGATATTATTGCCAGACTGCCCACGTCCGGCGTTGCAAAGGTAAACGGCAATATTATAATGATAGCGGATAAAGAAGGTAATGTTATAGACAGGATAGAAGCGCCGATGAATTCCAAGGTAAAAGTCGCGACAGGCGACAGGGTAACCAAGGATGACAAAGTGGCTGTAATTCCTCCGCAGTGGCATAACTATGTGGAAGCGTGGAGCCCCAAAGCTTTAAGCGAAACTTTCACCACATACCTCTTGAACACCATCTTCATAACTGTATGCGGGCTTTTAGGAACCCTTTTAAGTTCTGCTTTTGTCGCGTACGGTTTTTCAAGGTTTAAGTTTCCTTACAGGGATCAGCTTTTCCTTATAATGGTAAGCACCATGATGATTCCCGCGCAGGTAACAATGATACCCACGTTCATCCTTTTTAAATACATAGGATGGATTGACACTTTTGCCCCGCTTATTGTCCCCACGTTCTTTGGCGGCGGCGCGTTTAACATCTTCCTCATGAGGCAGTTTTTCATGACAATTCCTTATGAGCTTGATGACGCTGCAAAAATTGACGGCTGCAACTATTTCCAGATATTCTGGCTTATACTTATGCCGCTTGTAAAACCGGCGCTTGTCACAATCGCGATATTCGGATTTGTTTACAACTGGAACGACTTCATGAACCCGTTAATTTACCTTAACAGTTCCAGCAAATACACCCTTGCGCTTGGGCTTCAGACATTTACCACAATGTACGGAAGCTACTATCACCTTATGATGGCGGCTTCAACGATAGTCCTTCTTCCGATACTTATAGTGTTCTTCTTCGGGCAGAAGTACTTCATAGAAGGCGTAGCAACAAGCGGATTAAAAGGCTAAAAGTTTAAGATACTTATTAATGATTACACCAAAGCCCCGGACTAAAATCCGGGGCTTTTTTATTTTTAAAAAGCGGGGTAAAAAGTGAAGCGCTATATCTTTAAAAGGCTGTTGCTTGCAATACCGGTGCTGTTTGGTATTACGGTAATCACTTTTTTTATTATCCACCTGACGCCCGGCGGTTTTACCGCGGTTAATATGCAGATGGATATCCGCACATCGCCGGATTCAATAGAACGCATGCGCCATTTATACGGGCTGGATAAACCCATACTGGTGCAGTATGTGGAGTGGATTGGAAGGACAGTAACTTTTAATTTTGGGGAATCTTTTATAGACCACAGGCCGGTGCTGCACAAGGTGGCAGAACGCCTTCCCGCCACGCTGCTTTTAAATGTGCTGTCGCTTGCGCTTGTGTTTTTTTTCGGTATTATACTGGGGGTAATTTCCGCGGTAAAAAGAAACACGGCGGCGGACAAAATTATAATGGTCTTTACTTTTATCGGTTACTCTATACCCACTTTCTGGCTTGCGCTTCTGCTTATGCTGTTTGTTTCAGTCAAGGCGGGGCTGCTTCCCGTATCCGGCATGGTATCAATTGATTTTGATTATATGACGCTGCCGCAGAAAATAGCGGATTTATTATCCCACCTTATACTGCCGCTTATTGTTACTTCAATAGGGGGGCTGGCATATATTTCCCGTTTTGTAAAATCGGGCATGATAGAAGCGCTGTCCCAGCAGTATATCAGGGCGGCATACGCCAAAGGGCTTGACAGAAAAACAATCCTGTACAGAAGCGCGCTGAAAAACAGCCTGCTTCCCGTAATTACGCTTTTGGGAATGTCCATCCCGGGGTTAATAGGCGGAAGTTTTATATTTGAAACCATCTTCGCGTGGCCCGGAATGGGGCGGCTGGCTTATGAATCCGCTTTAAGTTTTGACTATCCGGTAATAATGGGTGTGGTTACAATGGGCGCTGTGCTTACGCTTTTAGGTAACCTTGCTGCGGATATTGCTTACGCGGCAGTAGACCCAAGGATAAGGTATAAATAATGAATAAAATGATGACAGCGGGGCTTATTGTTGTGGTTTTTATAGTGGCTATGGCCATACTTGCGCCTGTGATTTCACCGCGCGATTACAAAGAGCAGGACATTTCGCAGCGCCTGCAGAGCCCGTCCAAAGCCCACATAATGGGGACTGATGAACTTGGCAGGGACGTTTTTTCAAGGCTGCTGCGCGGCACAAGGGTTTCTGTATCCGTAGGCATAATGGCGGTTTTAATCTCCGCGGTTATAGGCGTATTGCTTGGCATAATTGCCGGTTATTTTGGCGGCGTAATTGACAATATAATAATGCGCGGAGTGGATATATTTTTAACCGTGCCCACGCTATTTTTAATACTTATGCTTATCGTTTTTTTAGGCCCTTCCATATTTAATATTGTCATCATAATAGGGCTTACATCGTGGACTGATATCGCAAGGATTATAAGGGCGGAAGTTTTATACATAAAAAAACTGCCCTATGTGGAAGCCGCAAAACTGCTTGGGTTTAAAAAAAGAAGGATAATGTTCCGCCATATCCTGCCGAATGCTTTTTCGCCGGTGCTTGTATATATCACGTTTGGAATTTCCGGGGCAATTCTTGCGGAATCCGGGCTGTCATTTTTAGGGCTTGGCGTTCAGCCGCCGGAACCAAGCTGGGGCAATATCCTGACATCGGGAAAAGATTATATAGACACCGCGTGGTGGCTTGTCTTGTACCCGGGGCTGTCAATTTTCGCGGCGGTGTTTTCATTTAACCTTCTTGGCGAAGGGTTAAGGGACTACCTTAATCCCAAACTGGACAGGGAGGGGTAATGGGAATCATAAATGTGTCAGGCCTTACAGTAAAATATAAAGTTAAGAAAAATTTCATAACTGCGGTTACCGGAGTATCGCTTGATATTTCAGCGGGAGAATCAGCGGCAATTGTGGGCGAATCCGGGTGCGGAAAGACCACGCTTGCAAACGCGCTGTTAAAACTGCTTCCGGAAAATGCCGTGGTGACAGGTTCGGTTTTTATGGACGCAATGGATGTGTTAAACGCGGATGAAGAAAGGTTAAGAAGCATGAGGGGCAAAACCGCGGGTATGATATTTCAGGAACCGGGGGCGTCTTTAAACCCGCTGTTTTCAATAAAACAGCAGATAGAAGAGACGCTTACGGCGCACTTTGGAAAAATGGCAGCGCCGGCGCTTGAACAGAAATCACTGGAACTTCTAAGCGACGCCGGCATTACGGACGCGCGGCGTGTTTATAACTCGTACCCGCATCAGTTAAGCGGCGGCTTACAGCAAAGGGTAATGGCAGCAATCGCGCTTTCCTGCAATCCCAAAATTCTGATAGCGGATGAACCCACAACAGCGCTGGATGTAACTGTTCAGGCGCAGATAGTTGAACTGCTGAAAAAATTAAAAGAAGAGCACAATCTGACATTACTGCTTATAACACACGACCTTCACCTGGCAAACGAACTTGCGTCCAGGATAATAGTTATGTACGCGGGCGAGATAGTGGAAGACGGCGCTGTCAAAGATAGAAAGTCCGCGCTGCATCCTTATACTGCCGCGCTTTTTGAAATTATACCTTCGCTTGATTCCAAAAAACGGCAGTTTACCGTTATTCCGGGGGAAGTGCCAAAGCCCCAGGAAGAAAGGGCTTTTTGCGCTTTTTCGCCAAGGTGCCCATATGCGGATGATAAGTGCAGAACTGAAAAACCGGAATTAAAGGAAGTAAAGCCGGGACATTTTGTAAGGTGTTTTTATCCGGGCGGTAAAAAATGAAAAATATAATACTGCGTACGGAAAAGTTATGCAAACATTTTATGGCGGAAGGCGCTTTTGGCGGCGCGCGTTACAGGGTAAACGCGCTTGTTGACGCGTCTGTGGAAATTGAAAAGGGCAAAATACTTGCGCTGGTAGGTGAAAGCGGTTCGGGTAAAACCACCCTTGCCAGAATTATAGCGGGGCTGGAAACGCAGGATTCCGGCGCTGTATTTCTGGACGGGGAAATACCTGATTTTAAAAATCCGCTTGAAAGAAGAAAGGTTCAGTACGTATTTCAGGATACGTATTACTCCTTAAATCCAAGGATGACAATTGGTAATGTATTGGCTGAACCAATATCAATACACTTTGGGGTAAAGAAAGATAATCTAAGTGAAAAAATACAGCTGATGCTGCAGTCAGTGGGGCTTGGCGCTGATGTGATGGAAAAATACCCGCATGAACTGTCAGGCGGGCAGAGGCAAAGAGTGGGTATAGCAAGGGCGTTATCTGTAAATCCGGAACTGTTAATAGCGGACGAGCCGGTATCCTCGCTTGACGTCTCTGTTCAGGCGCAGATACTTAAACTGTTCTCTGATTTGAATGAAAAAAACGGCATATCAATTATATTCATCACCCACGATTTAAGGATAGTAAAAAGCCTTGCCGACACGGTGGCTGTCATGAACAGGGGAGAGATTGTGGAATACGGCGAAGTGGATGAAGTGTATTCAAACCCGCGCTGTGAATATACTAAGACATTGCTGGGGGCGGTAAAGGGGTAGGGATTGGATGCTTGGAGGCTTAGATGCTTGGAAGCTTGGAAGCTTGGAAGCTTGGATGTTTGGTTTAGATCTGGTCGAAGCGAGCCTGCGAGCGTAGATCCCAGCAATGAAGCGAGTTTACGAGCGAAAGCAGCTGGGATAGGCGCGCCCTTTTAGAGCGCGGCAGTTGGTTTTATGTCTTATAATGTAGAGACGCAATATATTGCGTCTCTTTTTTGGTTTGGATTTGGTAGCTGCGTCTTTTAAGGTGTGTGTTTTGTTTTAAGACTGAATTTAAGCATCTAACCTTCCAAGCATCAAAGCATCTGTCAGTATCTATTAAAATCCCCTGAAATTACCGGGCATCTGACCGAAATTCGGTTTGCCGTGACGGGTTTTTTTGCCCATTTTCTTCATCATCTTTTTTGACATGTTGAACTGTTTTAATAATTTATTCACTCGTTCTATCGGCAGGCCGCAACCTTTTGCCACTCTTTTTTTTCTGCTGTCATCAAGAATTTCCGGCCTTCTGCGTTCTTTGGGGGTCATGGACAGTATTATGGCTTCTGTGTGTTTTAATTCTTTTTCGTCTATTTTCACGTTATCAAGCCCCATGTTAGCGGCGCCGGGTATCATCTTTAACAGTTCGTCAAGGGGGCCCATATTTTTCATTGTCTTCATCTGTTCAAGAAAGTCTTCCAGATTAAAGGTGGCTTTGCGGAATTTTTCTTCTGTCTTTTTAGCTTCTTCTTCGGTGACTGATTTCTGTACCTTTTCAACAAGTGAAATTATATCGCCCATGCCAAGAATGGAAGATGCCAGCCTGTCCGGGTGAAACAGTTCAAACCTGTCGGCTTTTTCGCCTGTGCCCATAAATTTAATGGGGACGCCTGTCACGTATTTCATTGAAAGGGCGGCGCCGCCCCTGGCATCGCCGTCTGTTTTTGTTAATATAATGCCGGTTAAGCCCACGGCTTCGTTAAAACTTTTTGCCACATTTACAGATTCCTGGCCAAGCATGGAATCCGCGACAAGAAAAACTTCGTTCATGGGGATAGATTTTTTAATAACTTCAATTTCTTTTATCATATCTTCGTCTATGTGCAGACGGCCCGCGGTGTCAAACACCACAACGTCATACAGTTTTGTTTCAAGCAGGGAATAGGCATTTTTACATATCTTTATAGCGTCGTTATGTTCCTCGGTAAAAAAGTCAGCGCCAATCATACCTGCAAGTTTTTTAAGCTGTTCTTTGGCGGCAGGCCTGTAAGTGTCCGCCCCTACAAGCAGTATGCGGGGAAGTTTTCTTTCGTTTTTTAAGTACAGCCCAAGTTTTGCAGCCGTAGTGGTTTTACCTGACCCCTGAAGCCCCACAAGCATAATAAGCGTGGTGGTGCGGGAAGTGTCAATCCCGTTGTTTTTTTCGCCAAGAAAAGCCGTAAGTTCGTCGTGGACTATTTTGGTGAACTGCTGGCCCGGGGACACCGCGTTTAAGACGGACTCGCCCAGCGCTTTTTCTTTAACCGCGGCAACAAAGTCTTTTACAACTTTGTAATTTACGTCCGCTTCAAGCATGGACATGCGTATGGCTTTAAGCGCTTCTTCTATGTTTGCTTCGGAAATTATCCCTGTGCCGCGTATTTTGCGGATGACAGAGTCAAGTTTTTTTGAAATCGCGTCAAACATTACCGGCAGCCCTTTACGGAATCGCGGATGTCAGACGCCGCTTTAACGCGGTCAGGCGCTCCAAATATGGCGCTTCCCGCCACCAGAATATCCGCGCCCGCGCCGCAGGCAAGGGGAGCGGTGGCGGTATTAATGCCGCCGTCAATTTCTATAAGGCAGTTATATTTGTTTTTATCTATCAGCGTACGCAGTTCTGTGATTTTAGGAAGCATATCTTTCATAAATTTCTGCCCGCCAAATCCGGGTTCCACAGTCATAATAAGGATAAGGTCAAGTTTGTCCATATATTTAAAAAGAGAAGAAACAGGCGTGCCGGGTTTTACTGACAGCCCCGCTTTTTTTCCGGCTGTGTGTATTTCATTAATTACCGCGCCGCAGTCTTTGGAGGCTTCTTCATGTATGGTGATATAGTCGCATCCCGCGTCAAGGTAATTTGAAATGTAGCGTTCCGGCCGGTCTATCATAAGGTGCGCGTCAAAAGGTAATGTTGTGTGAGGCCTGAATGATTTAATAATCTTGGGGCCAAAGGTAAGGTTTGGCACAAAGTTTCCGTCCATTATATCAAGGTGCACAAATTCCGCTTTTATCTGTTCTAAAAATTTAAATGTGTTTTTAATATCGGAAAAATCCGAATCAAGAATGGAAGGGGCAAGCATCATCTTTGACATTATTGCGCCTTAAATTCGTGTTCTTTTACAAGTTCGTTATTCACAAATATCTGAACCAAAGCGTCGCCGCGTACAACCGGCTGGACTTCTATTTTTTCTTTTACCAGAGTAATTTTATTATATATGGCTTCGCTGCCGGCAAGGCTTAAAACCGATATCTTTACGTGTTTTGGCAGCGGGTCCGCGCTTTCAAGGGTGAAATTCACTTTAATAAGGCGTTTTTTAAGGCTTAAATCGTCTTCTTTATTGCCGGCGTTAAGTATTATAGGTGTCTTTTTATTAACCGCGTATCCCGCTTCCGGCGACTGGGACAAGATGCTTCCCGAAGGCAAATCGTTATTTACTTCCACGTTTATTTTTTCGACGGTAAGGTCGTGTTTGCGCAGCGCTTTGTAAACGTCAAATATGTTTTTGCCTTTTACGTCAGGCATCATGAAAACTTCATCTTTTAAACCTTCTGACCTTAAGGTGCTTACGTTTTCGTTGAATGGTACATCCGCGCCCGCGGAAGGGAACTGGGCGATTATAGTGTCTTTTTTATGTATGGAAGAAGAAATTGCATCGTCATAACCGGTGCCAAGGTCAAGGTTAACCAGGTTCAGAACGGCTTTTGCTTTTATCATTCCCGTGACATCCGGAACCCTTATCATCTTTGAACCGCGGCTTACAACGGCATATACCGCGCGGCCCTTTTTAATTTTTACTTTTGGTTTTACGTTCTGGGACACAACAACGCCTTTTTCATACAGATTGCTGTAAACTTCATCTTCAAGTTTTAAGTCAATGCCCATTCTGCCGGCGCTTTTTACGGCTTTTTCAAAAGTCATTCCCGTATAATCAGGCATGGATATGGAACCGATAGAGAAGACAAGTTTCATAACAACCGCGGTTGTTATGCCAAACATAACAAATCCGATAAATACAAGTTTTAAAATGTAGGATAAATTGCCTTTTTTCATATGCACCTTTTAATTATATGATTTAACTTACCGGAATATTATAAGTGATAAGCGTTATTTTGCAAGAAAAATATATAAGGGCAGAGGCTTGGAAGGTTGGAGGCTTGGATGCTTAGCAAAAAACTGCGAGGGACGGGTGCACAGATGCACGGATGGTTAGCAAAACTCTCCGTGCAATCGTCTGTTACGCTGTTGCCGGAAAAAATTATTTGACAAAATATGTAACCTATGTAAATATAAAAAATCAAAACTATTTGGAGAGGGAAAATTTGAAAAGCATTTTGCGGGGAATGGGAAATATACTTTATCGGTTTTTAATTCTTATATTTCTATTTGTGTCAACGCCCTTGGTGTGTTCGGTTTTTTCTTTTTCGGTAACCAGTACTGACTGCCAGGGTTTCAGTTATTCATTTACTACAAATGAAGAAGATGCTGTTTATTCGGGAGTGGTATATGTTGAAGGTACACCGGTGCCTGTT
>JAFGWA010000054.1 GCA_016937715.1 Candidatus Goldiibacteriota bacterium | reverse complement strand
TCTTTTGATTTAAAAACACTTTACCGTGTTTCTAACAAAAGGGGAGTAATTTTTTACAATGTACCAGCGCTCCCGCGCTGTCCGTGTATTTGTTTTTACTTCCGACCCTCCGACTCTCTGTGTATCCGTCCCTCCGTTTTACAGGTTTTAGGTATAGGCATTGGTAGGCGCATCCCTTTAGGGTGCGGCAGTTGGTTTGGGATTTTACCAAGCCTCTAAGCGTCCAAGCATCTGATATCACAGGGGTTGGGTGTATTTTTTCAGTACGTGCCGCAAATAGGTATTCTTGCAGGCATACAAACTTGAAATCCACGGGCATGTTAATTCATTGGCAACCGGGAATTCGCGGCACATACGGATTTGCCGCCGCCGCATTAAATGGTCCCTGCCGCATATATACTGTGCTTACGCGGCGCGCGCTGAAAAAACACACCCAAGTCCTGTTTTGTATTGGTATTGGCAGCCGCGTTCCTTTAGGGCGGGTTGTTTTTGTTGTTTGTTTTGTTCCGGTAGACGCGGGTCTTCAGCCCGCGGATTTTGGGAGTATATTTTCGTTCTTGCTCCGAACTTCCATAAAATTTCGTTTGTTCAAACCCTGTTGTTTTGTTAAACTTAATTCATGGGTTACAGAAAGATAATTTATTCAGGGGTTGATTGTGATAATTTCGAAAAAACAAAATTGCAATAAAAATAAACATCTATATATAAAATTGGTAGAATTTGCTATGAATATTAATAAATGTATTCCAGGTCTTATTAGCAGTCGTTTTGTAGTACTTGTTTTTGTTATTCTTTTTTTTATCTTTCTTCAATTTTTACCTATTAAACAGGATTCAATTTTAGGTGAATATTTTCAAATTAATTTCTTTTCTTGCGGATTGGTTTCTTATGAGTTTTTGGAAATTCAAGAGAGTTATATTATAGACGAATCTTTCTGCGAATATCGAGATTTTGCAAAGAAAGAAAAATGTAGTAGGTGCAAATATATTCAAAAGTATCATTATCAGTATAAAAACAATACGATCAGTTATGTGGATTTTGCACATGAAAATATAATAAGAGATAAACGGGGCAATATAATTGATTCGAATTCCGGAGTGGAAATGAAAGTATATAATTTATTATTCGCCAAGATAATCTTTAATAAAGCGAATGGATCTAAGTTCATACAAAAAAGCGGAAACCCTGCTGATAAATAATTCTTGTTATTCAGTTTTGTTTTTAGTTATTAGTAGTTTAGCTATGTTATTAAGCAAATCGGTTTGTGTTCTTGTCTAAAAACTAATACGGAAATATTTCCGTCAGAAAAAATCGAAATTCAACTGCCGCGGGCTGAAGACCCGCGTCTACCAGAGCGAGACCAATACTGCAAAACAAAAAACACGCGCTCTAAAGGGACGCGGCTACCAAAACAAATCAAATAGTACGAAAAACAACTACCGCGTGCTGAAGAACCGCGTCTGCCATATCTGACCTTCCAAGCATCCAAGCGTCTGGTACTATTTATGGGATATGGGATAACTGTATATGGGATAGGTATTTCCTTGCCTCTAAATTATTCTTGCATGCGGGGATAATTAATATATAATAGGAAAGGTTTGTGCGCGCTGATTTAAACGGGCGCGGATTACATATTTCAAGGAGTGCTGATATGCCTGCAGATGTGATAATAGGTTCGCAGTGGGGAGATGAAGGAAAAGGGAAGATAGTTGACCTTTTCTCGGAGAAATATGATGTTATAGTACGCTATCAGGGCGGCGCCAACGCCGGCCATACCGTAATTATAGGAAACAAAAAATACATTATGCACCTTCTGCCTTCCGGTATACTTCACGGAAATAAGCTTAATATAATAGGCAACAGCGTTGTGCTGGATTTAAACGCGCTGGTGGATGAAATAAACGGGCTTAAGGCACAGGGGATTAAAATTACATCCAAAAACCTTATTATCAGCGATAACGCGCATGTTGTGCTTCCGTATCATAAGGCAATTGACAAAGCAAGGGAAGGCAAAAAGACGGGCGATAAAAAAATAGGTACGACAGGCCGCGGAATAGGGCCTGCGTATACGGATAAATACACCAGGACAGGCATAAGGGTAAGGGATTTATTTAAATCAAAGACGCTTGAAGAAAAAATCACAGAAAACCTTGATGAAAAGAACTTTCTGTTAAAGAAATTTTATGGGGCTGAACCTGTTTCCAAAAAGGCTGTTATGGATGAACTTGCAAAGTTAAGTAAAATAATAAAGCCGTTTGTAGGGGACACGTCATCCGTAATTAATGCCGCGCATAAAAAAGGCAAAAAAATACTTTTTGAAGGCGCTCAGGGCGCCCTTCTTGATATTGATTTTGGAACATATCCTTTTGTAACTTCCAGCAACCCCACAATCGGCGGGGTAATGACAGGGGCCGGTATTTCGCATAAAATTATTAATAAGGTCTGGGGTATTACAAAAGCATATCAGACAAGGGTGGGCAACGGGCCCATGCCTACAGAGATGGATGAAAAGACAGGCGAAAAGACAAGAAAAGAAGGCGGCGAGTTTGGAGCCACAACAGGCAGGCCAAGGCGCTGCGGATGGCTTGACCTTGTAGCGTTAAAATATGTCTGCGATTTAAACGGGCTTACGGATATAATACTTACAAAGATTGATGTCCTGTCCATATTTGATGAAATTAAGGTATGCACAGAGTATCTGGTTAAGGGCAAAAAAACAAAATCTTTTGTGGCTGACGGCGAAGAACTTTATTCCGCAAAACCCGTATATAAAACACTTGAAGGGTGGAACTGTGATCTGACAAAAATAAAGAAATATTCACAGATGCCGGCAGCCGTAAAAAAATATATAAAGTTCATAGAAGATTACACCGGTGTTAAAGTGTCCATAGTTTCAGTGGGGCCGGAACGCGAACAGATAATAATAAAATAAAGCAGACAATAAATATAAACTGCTAAATGGCGGGTTATTAAGTCGGTGAAAAATAGAAGTTTATTATTTCTGATATTTATAGCAGCCGTATTTTCTTTTTTACCTTCCTGCGCGCTCTTTGAATTCCGGTCCGGGTATGATACTGCAGCCGAAGAAGCGGTGCTTGAAACGCAGAACCTGCCGACAGGCGATAATTCCGGATATCAGCCGGCAGTTTCAACCGCCGCTGAAGATGAAATTGTCTCATGGGAAGATATTGACGCGGCCGAAGCCCAAAAAGAGATTGAATCAGCCGATATACAGGGCGCGTCAGAAGAGGGGTTTGATAAAACGGTTTTAGAGCCAGCCCCTGCCGCTGTTACCGCGCCAAAAGAACTTGAAGAAGAGGAAGAATCAAAAAAATGAAAACCGTACTGCTTCTTGTAATTTCCAATATATTTATGACCTTTGCCTGGTATGGGCACCTTAAATTTAAAGACCACCCGCTTTTTAAGGTTATTCTTATAAGCTGGATAATAGCATTTGTGGAGTACTGTTTTCAGGTGCCCGCAAACAGGATAGGGCACGGGCAGTTTTCCGCGACCGAACTTAAAACTATCCAGGAGGTAATAACATTAATTGTCTTTGCGGTATTTTCGATTTTCTATTTAAAAGAACCCATGAGATGGAACCATGCGGCGGGATTCGCGCTTATTGTACTGGCTGTTTTTGTGATTTTCAAGGAGTGGTAAAAAATATCTCTTGAAATGATTGTTTTTAGGGTATAATTATTACAATAGAAACAAACGGGGCGGTGCTAATGGAAGTTAACAGAAATATGATGATTTTACTTCCGGAATTTATCAGAAAAAATTTCGGAGAAGAAAATTTTCAGGCATGGCTGAAGAAAATTCCAAAAACAGCTTCGGAATTGTATTCCCTGGGAAAATTTAATTCTGAATGGTATGATTCGGATGACTATTTTGTGAAACCATCCCTTAAAATGTGCGAAATGTTTTATGAAGGCGATATTTCAGGCTGCAGGGAATATTCAAAATACGACACAAAAAAGTGGTTTTCGGGATTAACGGGGCTGTTTGTCAGAATCATGCCGGAACCGTTTCTGGCTGATAAATTTCTTATACCTAACCTTCATTCACATTACAGGATAGTTGATGTGAAAGCAATCAAGCGGGATAAAGGGCACTGGGTTTATTCCATTCTTGGCCTTGACGGGACTCAGGGCGCCGCCGCGGAACATTTTGCCGGAGTTATAGAGGTACTGCTTGAAGTGAAAAAAAAGAAGGATATAAAAGTCTGCGTGGAAACCTCCAGAAAAAAACACAAGCTTTATACGATGTATGAAGTGATGTATAAAGACTGAAAACTTATCCCATAAATAATAGCAGAGGCTTGGATGCTTAGAGGCTTGGATGCTTGGTAAAGGCATAATCCAAAAAACGTTATCCCAAAAATAAAATAATCAGTCAGGTTTTGTCTTGGTAGGCGCACCTTTTAAGGTGCGGTCGAAGCAAGCCTGCGAGCGTAGATCCATGCGATGAAGCGAGTTTATGAGCGAAAGAAGCAGGGACAGCAAAAAATCAAAACAACGCACCCTGAAGGGAGCAGCTACCAAACCTATAAACTTTCCCGTTAACTTTTACCGAGCCGCTAAACTTCTGAACTGCTTGTTTTTACGGTTTAGTTTTACCAAACCTCCAAGCCTCTAAGCATCCAAGCGTCCTTATTTAATCTGTCTTTTAATATAATCAATCGTTCCGCCGGCAAGAAGAATTTCGCGGTCGCGTTCTGAAAGGTTATAAGTAAGCGTGATTTTTTCTCCCGAACCAAGCGCGGCTGTTATGTCTTTGCCTTCTTTAAGCGCGGATGCGGTATTTTCAAGGGTGATTGAAACGCCTTCTTTGCATTTATCATAATCCGCCGCGTTTTTAAATATAAGCGGAAGTATTCCAAAATTTATCAGGTTTGCCTTGTGAATGCGGGCAAAAGATTTTACAATAACCGCCTTTATGCCAAGATACATGGGCGCAAGTGCCGCGTGTTCGCGGGAGCTTCCCTGGCCGTAATTCTCCCCGCCTGTCACGACTCCCGGTTTATTGGCAAGCGCTTTATCGTGGAACTTAGGGTCAAGTTTTGTAAATACGTATTTTGATATTTCAGGAATATTGCTTCTTAAAGGTAGTATTTTTGCTCCTGCCGGCATAATGTCGTCAGTTGTAATATTGTCGCCAAAACACGCGATGACCTTTGCCTTAATTTCCTGCGCAAGCGGCGATGATTCAGGGAGCGGTTTAATGTTTGGCCCCATGATAATTTTTACTGATTTTCTTTTTGCCGGGGACAGCGGTTTTAATAAAAGTGAATTATTTATCGGGAATTTGATAAGGGGTTTAATTGACGGATATTTTCCAAGTCTGCGCGGGTCTGTTATTTTTCCCGTAACAGCCGCCGCAACAGCGGTTTCAGGGCTTGCAAGATAAATCTCCGCGTCATTGGTGCCGGAACGCCCCTTGAAATTACGGTTAAATGTCCTTACCGATACCGCGCCGGACGACGGCGCCTGTCCCATACCTATGCAGGGGCCGCACGCGGATTCAATAATACGCGCGCCCGCTTCAAGAAAAAGGGAAAACATTCCGTTTTTTATCATGGCATCCATAATGGTTTTGGATCCGGGAGCTATGACAAAAGAGACATCTTTATGCACTTTTTTACCTTTTAAAGCTGCGGCCGCTGTCATCAAGTCCTTATACGAACTGTTGGTACAGCTTCCTATTATCACCTGGTTTACTTTTTTATTCTTAATCTCTTTTACTTTTTTTACGTTGTCGGGCATGTGCGGCTGCGCAATCATGGGTTCCACCTGCGCAAGGTCTATCTCTATAATTTTTGAATACTGCGCGCCTTTATCGGGCAATAATTCACTGAAATCTTTTATTCTGCCGAAAGCGGCAAGAAAAGCTTTTGTATTGCCGTCCGAAGGAAAAATTGAAGTTGTGGCGCCAAGTTCCGCGCCCATATTTGTTATAACCGCGCGTTCCGGTACGGACAGAGTTTTTACCCCTTCGCCGAAGTATTCAAATACTTTACCGACGCCGCCTTTTACGGTAAGCATCTGCAGAATAAGCAGAATTACATCTTTTGCCGAAGACCATGGGTTAAGCCTGCCGGTTAATTTAATACCAATAACCTCCGGGCATTTCAGATTAAAAGGGTAGCCTGCAAGCGACGCGGCCACATCAAGTCCGCCCACCCCGATTGCCAGCATTCCAAGGCCGCCGGCTGTGGGTGTGTGGGAATCTGACCCCACAAGAGTCCAGCCCGGACGCCCGAACCTTTCAAGGTGCACCTGGTGGCATATGCCGTTTCCGGGTTTGGAAAACCACAGGCCGTATTTTTCGGCAACTGACTGTAAAAAAGCGTGGTCGTCCGCGTTTTCAAAACCGCTCTGCAGCGTGTTATGGTCCACATAGCTGACCGAAAGTTTTGTTCCGATTTTTGAAACATTAAAATTTAAAAATTCAAGGTAAGCCATGGTGCCGGTGGCATCCTGTGTCAGCGTCTGGTCTATTTTTATTCCTATTTCTTCGCCTGCCGTTAAATTTCCGGATACAAGGTGGTTTTTTAATATCTTACCGGTTATTGTGCCTTTCATTATAATATCCTCCTGTATTTAATAAAGTTTAATTAATATAAGGGATTTTCAGTTAAAAGTAAATGTAAAATAACGGCTGTTTTTAACATTAACAGTGTTATTTCGTTTAATTGACAAAAACAAGCCGGCAGATTACAATGATTATATAATAAAAATATAACGGGAGACTTTATGCAGTATTCGTATGAATCAATAATTTTTGTCGCCGCGCTTTTGCTGCTTGTCAGTGTGGTGTTAAGCAAAGCTTCTGACAAGATAGGGCTTCCCACGCTTCTTATATTTATAGTTATCGGAATGACAGCCGGTTCAGAGGGTGTTTTTGGAATACACTTTGATGATAATGAAATCGCAAAGGGAATAGGTATTGCCGCTTTGTCCATGATACTTTTTTACGGCGGTATGGACACAAAATGGGTAATGATAAAGCCGGTCTTAAAAGAAGGAGTGCTGCTTGCCACGCTGGGAGTTTTAATGACCGCGGGTATTACAGGCGGATTATTATATTTCGTACTTAAAATGCCTCTTATTGATTCAATGCTGCTTGGCGCCATTGTATCTTCAACTGACGCGGCGGCTGTGTTTTCAATATTACGTTCTAAAGGGATAAATTTAAAAGGTAATTTAAAGCCGCTGTTAGAACTTGAATCCGGAAGCAACGACCCTATGGCTGTCTTTTTAACGGTTGGCATAATAGGCGTAATGACCGGAAGCCATTCTTCGCCGCTATCTTTAATCCCGTCCTTTTTTATTGAAATGGCAATAGGGCTTGCCGCCGGTGTGGTGTTCGGCAGGCTTATGGTTGAATTCATTAACCGTATCAACCTTGAATATGACGGGCTTTATCCGGTGCTGACAATGGCGCTTGTAATAATCCTTTACATGGTGACGACGCATATAAAAGGCAACGGTTATTTAAGCGTATACGCGGCCGGTATTGTCCTTGGCAACAGGACTTTTATCCATAAAAATAACCTGATACGTTTTCATGACGGCGTGGCGTGGCTTATGCAGATTGTAATATTCCTTATGCTGGGGCTGCTTGTTTTTCCGTCTAAAATTATACCTGTAGCGGGGGATGGAATTATAGCGGGTATAGTGCTTATTTTTCTGGCAAGGCCGGCGGCTGTTTTTGCATGCCTTTCTTTTTCCAAACTTAATATTAAAGAAAAACTGATGATATCCTGGGTGGGATTAAGGGGCGCTGTTCCGGTTATATTGGCCATATTTCCACTTACTGCCGGGGTGCCGGGCGCGGAAAAAATATTTAATATAGTTTTCTTTACCGTATTATTATCCGCGCTTCTGCAGGGAAGTACAATTTCTCTTGTCTCGCGGTGGCTTGGGCTTGAAGAACCGCTTAAAAACAGAAAGAAAGCCCCGATTGAAATGGATGCGCTTGCCGGCGTTAACGCGGACTTAAATGAAGTCATGATACCTTTTGGTTCGGTCGCGGTGGGAAAAAGGCTTTTTGAAATAGGCATACCAAAGGGCGCGCTTGTGACCCTTATTTCAAGGGATGAACAGTTTATAATACCGGACGGCGGCACGGTTTTAGAATCCGGGGATGTTATGCTTGTCATGGCGGATAAGACGGCCCTAAAAACAATAGAACGGAATGTTTTTGTCCAGAAAAAAATAGAACCTGAAAAAGAAGAACAGTAGGCAAAGTGTTCAGGTTCAGGATGTATAGGAGGTTTTATGAGAAAAACAGGGATGATTATTGTACTTGTATTACTGTTTTTGCTGTCTGTATTTAATATTCAGGCAAAATATGCGGAAATGAATCCTGTTTTACAGGCGGATGTAATATTATCAAAAATTAATTCCGTAACAGATGTAAAAGAAGCGGTAAAACTTCTTAATTCCGCTGATGTTTTGTATAAAAAGGCGGTTGAAGCTGCTGGAAAAGAAGGCGTACCCGAAAATGTGTATTATCAGCTGGCAAAGTGCGCCAATTACAAATACCATCACATGGATATCGGGTCTGTGGATGAAAAGAAAAAGGCGTATGCGGATGTTATCGCGCTTATAGAAAAAAGCGGGCTTGATCCGGAAAAGTCAGAGGTTTATAATTACTGCCTTGCGCTTATGTGGGCAAGAAAAGGGGATATGTCAGACCTTTTTGAATCCGCTTCAAATGGTATTGCGGATAAGATAAAAAAATACAGCGAAAAAACGATAAAACTTGACGGGTCCAATAAGGCCGCAGCGCTTCTGGTGCTTGGAAGGCTTCACTGGAAAGCTCCTAGTATTCCTTTTGTTATCACATGGCCGGATAAAAACAAGGCAAAAGAACTGATTGCGGAAGCGTTAAAAATTGAAGATTCTCTTATAGCAAAATTGTTCCTTGCTGACGCCATGAATGACACAAATGAAAAAGAGAAGGCGGCAGTGTTGTATAAAGAGGTGCTTAACGCGCCGGTTTCTAAAACATTTTACTGGCAGGATGTTAAAACAAAAAAGATGTGCGAGGCAAGGGTGAAAGAACTGGGAATAAAATAATCCGTTAATTAAAAAAGCCGCGGCAGGTTAAGCGCCTGCCGCGGCTTTTTTTGTATTATCTATTCGGGGCTTACTCCTATATCGTCTATGTGAAAGTTGATGTCTTTTTGTGATATCCCGTTAGATCTGTACTTTAAAACAAATACTATTTTATTGACGTTTAACAGCACTTCTGCCGCGGTATATTCTGAAGGGCTTGAAAGCAGGCTGAAATAAACCTGCCTATAAATTGATGTGGTGGAAGGAGTATTGTTGCCTACATAACAGTATTTACGGTCCTGTGAATAAAAATAAATCCTGTAAGCCATTGCGGTTGCGTCTGATATTTTATGGGTGAAATAAAGAAAATCGTTATTGGTTATAAGATCAACGGGATTATTAAAATTAATATTTACAGTAACATATCCAACGTGATCGTATGAAGGGGGCATCATTGCGGTGTAATCTCCTTCTGTTGTGCTGACGGGAAGGGTGGATTTTACGGTTGCCGTAAGCGCAAGGCTGTAAGTGCCGTTAAGCTGCCCGGTGACAATAGAGCTGCCGGTTATTTCGGATGTACCGCCGTCTGTTGAATCATCTCCCGTTGTTATGTTACCGGTTACGTCATTTACAGAAAAAACATAGCTGCCATCTTCAAAATCTTCCATTTCCGCGGCCGCGGCTAAAATCACAGGTGTGGGCGCGGGTTTGGATTCTGACGGGCTGTCAGTAGAACAGCTGATGCTGAAAAACATTGCAAAAACAGAGATTACTGATAATAACAAAAGATTTCTTTTCATGAAAACCTCCCCTGATTTTTATTAAAGTTAGTATATATAAACGGGGTTTGTTTTTCAAGTCTAATCTGTTTTTGTCTAAAACTTTATCTTTGTCTGCCGGTGTTAATTTTTATCATTTAACTTAGCGCCATGCTGTTGTATAATAAGGATTATATTAAAATATATCACCTCAAGGAGTTTCATATGGCAGCCGGAAAAGTAGTTCACGGAGTTTCAGAATTTACCGAACACGACGTGTACCTTTATAAAGAGGGCAATCATTTCCGACTTTATGACAAGATGGGGTCGCACGTAAGAACCGTAAACGGAGAGAAAGGCGTAAGTTTCGCGGTCTGGGCGCCAAACGCAAAGCACGTCTCTGTAATAGGAAATTTTAACGGCTGGGATTCCACCGCGCACCCGCTTACAATGCGCTGGGATAATTCCGGCATCTGGGAAGGATTTATTCCGGGAATCGGCAAAGGCGAAATATACAAGTATCATATAGTAAGCAATCATAATGATTACCGCGCTGATAAGGGCGACCCGTTCGGGCTGTCATGGGAAATCGCGCCAAAGACGGCATCCGTTGTCTGGGATACCGATTACAACTGGTCAGATGATGAATGGATGAAAGAACGCCATAAGAAAAACGCGCTTAACGCGCCCATGTCCATTTACGAAGTACACCTTGGAAGCTGGCGCAAAACAGGCGACGGCATTGAATCGCTTGGCTATAAAGAGACCGCGCACCAGCTGGCGGAATACTGCAAGTATATGGGCTTTACGCATGTTGAACTTATGCCTGTGATGGAACACCCGTTTTTTGGTTCATGGGGTTATCAGGTTGTGGGATTTTTCGCGCCCACTTCCCGCTACGGTACGCCGCAGGATTTTATGTATTTTGTGGAACACATGCATAAGAACGGCATCGGCGTAATTCTTGACTGGGTGCCTTCTCATTTTCCGTCTGATGAATACGGCCTTATGTATTTTGACGGAACTCACTTATACGAACACGCTGACCCTCGCCAGGGTTTTCATCCGGACTGGGGTTCCGCTATATTTAATTACGGCAGGCATGAAGTAATTAATTTCTTAATTTCTAACGCGCTGTTCTGGCTGGATAAATATCATATAGACGGGCTGCGTGTTGACGCTGTGGCTTCCATGCTGTATCTGGATTATTCGCGCAAGGAAGGCGAATGGATACCGAACAAATTCGGGGGCAGGGAAAATCTTGAAGCCATAGATTTTTTAAAGAAATTTAATGAAACTGTTTATAAAGAATATCCCGATGTGCAGACAATAGCGGAAGAATCCACGTCCTGGCCTATGGTCACAAGGCCGCTTTACGCCGGCGGGCTTGGGTTTGGCTTTAAATGGAACATGGGGTGGATGAATGACACGCTTTCATATTTTTCTAAGGACACGGTTTACAGAAAATGGCACCAGAACAACCTTACTTTTTCAATGATGTACGCTTTTACCGAAAATTTTATGCTGCCATTATCGCACGATGAAGTGGTGCATTTAAAAGGGTCTTTAATAAAAAAGATGCCGGGTGATGACTGGCAGAAATTTGCCAACCTGCGCGCGCTTTTATCTTACATGTGGTTTCATCCCGGAAAGAAAATGCTGTTTATGGGCGATGAATTCGGCCAGTGGGAAGAATGGAATGTGAACGTAAGTTTAAACTGGGAATCGGCGGGATATTATAATCACGACGGCGTAAAGAAAATGGTTAAAAAACTTAATGAGCTTTATGTGAATGAACCCGCGCTTAATAAACACGAGCACGACTGGACCGGCTTTCAGTGGCTGGACTGCGGAAATTACGAAGATTCTGTGCTTTCTTTTGTAAGAAAGAACGAACTTTTCATTGACGATTCCATAGTGGTAATATGCAACTTAACCCCTGTTGTCAGGTCCAATTACCTGCTTGGCGTACCTGACGGCGGCTTCTGGGAAGAAATATTTAATTCCGATTCACATGAATACTGGGGAAGCAATCAGGGCAATATGGGCGGGGTGCATTCGCAGGATGTCCCGTGGAACGGTATGGGGAAATCCATTTCTATCACACTGCCGCCTTTGGGCGTAGTGGCGTTTAAGCGCAGGCCGTAATGCCGGGCGGCGGAAAACCTTCGCTTATAAAGGTGAAGGGAAAAGAGCATACAGGCCGGCTTATAGCCCTTATTAATGAAATATGGCCGGAACATTACACCCCTATCATAGGTGAAGCACAGGTTAAATACATGCTTGAAACCTATCAATCCGAAGAACGGATAATAAAAGAAATTCATGACGGCGCGGAATACTATATTCTTTCTGTCAACGGCACAGACGCGGGCTACCTTGCCCTTGATAACAAAAGAAATGCCATGTATTTAAGCAAACTTTATGTGGTAAATAAATTAAGAAATCAGGGTTTTGGAAAATTTATGAATGACTTCGCGGAGAAAAGGACAAAGGAAGAAGGGCTGACAAGGATATATTTAAACGTGCATAAAAACAATAAAAATTCCATTAAGGCGTACGAAAAAATGGGATATATGAAAGTCCGTGAAGTGATAAAAGACATAGGGAATGGGTTTATAATGGACGATTATATTATGGAGAAATTTGTTTAGAAAATATAATTGATTAATTTTGGGGAAGCGTTATTATTGAATGAATCAAATGGGAGCGGGTTTTTCTAAAATGTAATAGTGCGGATTTAATGGAACGCTATGCGCGTTTTGCGGCGTGTCAGTGTCTTTGTTAAAATATTCAGTGGTGTATATTTGAATAAGTATAGAGGGGGCAATACAATGAAAAAAGAAAGGGCTGTTGTGGTAAAAGGCGTTGTAATTACCGTGGTTGAAGTAAAAGAACAGGATTATATATCACTAACTGATATGGTAAAAAATTTTGACGGCGGGCTTTCGCTTATTGAAAAATGGCTTAGAAATAAGAACACATTGGAATTTTTGGGCATCTGGGAGAGAATAAATAACCCTGATTTTAATTCCCCCGAATTCGAGGGGATTATGGCAAATGCCGGGTTAAACAGGTTTACGCTTTCGGTGAAAAAATGGACAGAAAAAGCGAAAGGTATTGGAGTAATTGCCAAAGCAGGAAGATATGGAAGCGGTACATACGCATAGAAATGGAATGCCAAGCGCATTCAGTTGAAAGGCAGACAAAGCATAAATGGTATTTTTAGGAAAATATGAACAGGAAGGTGCATAAAAAAGGAAAATATGTTATTGTTAATGAACATAAGTTTCAGCATCCTGTTTATATTTAAATTACAGTTTTGGGATTGGGGTGAAGCATGATTAATAATGTTCCCGGGAAAAGCCGTGTGGCGGCTGAATTAAGAAATCAGATTTCTGTTGTTTCTAAATCAAAAATGCCTTTGCTGCTTATTGGGGATACTGGCACAGGCAAAGAACGCATTGCCGAAGCAATTCACAAGGAAAGCGAAAGAAAGGGGCCATTTGTACCTGTCAACTGCGCGGGGTTGTCTGTTACTCTTATGGAAAGTACGCTGTTTGGACATGCGAAAGGCGCTTTTACAGGCGCGGATTCAAAGCGTGACGGGGTTATAAAAAGGGCGGAAGGCGGGACAATTTTTCTAGATGAAATCACTGAAATGCCGCTTGAAATTCAAAGCAAGCTTTTACGTTTTCTTCAGGATTTTTCATATTGGCCGCTTGGTTATGACGGTGAACCCAAAAAAGCGGATGTAAGGATATTAACGGCTACTAATATGGACATAAAAATGCTTGTTGTTGAAAAACAATTCAGAAAAGACCTTTACTTTAGGATAACCGGAGATATTATCAGAGTGCCAAGCTTAAAAGAGAGAAAAGAAGATATAAGAATAATAGCAGAAAACATTATTAAAGAGATAAACAACTCCAAAGAAACTTTTAAGCTGGAATTAAAAGAAGAAGATTACGCGGCAATAGAAAACTATAACTGGCCCGGAAATATAAGGCAGCTTTACAGGTTTCTTGAAAGGTGCAGGGTATATAAAGCCGGCAGTAAAATGATAAAAACACTTATGAAAAGAGAGTCGGAAGAAAATATGCAGTTGGAAAGCCAAAGAATGGATGATGATTTGGTAACCCTTAAAGACGTAGAAAAATACGTTATTAAAAAAGCACTTACGGCGACTTCCTGGAATTTAACGCAAACAGCAGCCAGAGTAGGCATTGTGTTAAATACTTTAAAGAATAAAATAAAGGAATACAGACTGTCGGAAAATGACAAGTAGCAATCAATAAATGACATGTCTCTTAAATTATTTCTTAATTTTAAGCATGTTTTACCAGGCATGATAGTTGCTAATATATGGTATATGTAGAGTAAAAACTGACTAACACGGTTAGGAGCTTTGAAGATGAGTTGAGTTTGATTGAAAAAGGGCTTAGAAATAAGGACTCAATCGAGTTTTTGGGTATCTGGGAGAGAATAAATAACTGTAGTTTTAATAAAAAATGAAAGATTAATATTTTAATAGAAAAGAAGGAGGGTATATAATGGGAAAATTCATAGTAGAAGTCTTTACTGTGTATGCAGATAAAAAGAATGAAATATTAAAAGATCTTACAGAAATATTTGAAACAGAAAGAGAGGCTGTTGTTTATGCAAAAGAAATTTTAATGGAGTTAGAAGAAGATGGCGTTAAAGATAAATATAATGCAACAGTAACTAATAATGATAGAGTGATAGTTTATGACTCCTCTAAGGTTTTTTTAAAAAAAGAAGCAGAAGAAAAAAACGATTTAGAAGTAAATGAAATGGATATTACACTTTCAGAGGAAAAAAGGAAGACGGCAAAAAATAGTAAAATGAAAATCCGGATAAAGAAGGGTTAAATGGAATATTACGCGCATTCGGTTCAAGGTCAGTCAAAAGAGAAGTGGCAGTTATTAAAAGACCACCTGACGGCGGTTGCTGATATGTCCCGCACATTCGCGCAGAAGTTTGGCGCAGGGGAACTTGGGTATATGGCGGGGATATTGCACGATGTCGGAAAGTACTCGGCGGAGTTTCAGGGAAAACTTGATGGAAAAAACCAGAGGGTGGACCACAGTACAGCAGGGGCGAAAGAGGTTATGGCAAGATATGGGGAACTTATCGGAAAAATTCTTGCATATCCCATAGCTGGGCATCATGCAGGGCTGGCGGATTTTATCGGGGCAGGGGATGATGCATGTCTTGAAGCAAGGCTAAAAAATGTCAATATATCAGTTTATAATGCATTTGAAATTGAACTGAAAGAACTGTTACAAAATAAACCCGGATTACCTACATTAAAAGCCGACAAGCATGAAAAGGAGTTTTCCTGTTTTATGCTTGTAAGGATGCTTTACTCATGCCTTGTCGATGCGGATTATATGGATACGGAGCGGTTCTGTGATGTAGAAAAATCGCTGAAAAGAGAAAAGGGGTTATCAATATCTGAACTTGAAAGTAAATTAAGCATTTATTTGAAAAAAATAACCTCTAAAGCAGAAAAATCAGATTTAAACGCCGAGAGATCGAAGATAATGAAAGCCTGTATTGAAAAAGCCTCATCTAAACCCGGATTTTTCACCCTGACTGTTCCTACAGGCGGGGGAAAAACATTTTCATCGCTTGCTTTTGGGTTGAAACACGCAAAAGTAAATAATCTTGAAAGGGTAATTTATGTCATACCATATACAAGCATCATAGAGCAAAATGCTGATGTTTTTAAAAAAGCGCTTGGTGCAGAGAGTGTCCTGGAACACCACAGTAACTATGATTATAAAGAGGGTACTGATGATGAAGATGAGTCAGACTATAAAATGAAGCTTGCGGCTGAAAACTGGGATATGCCGCTTATAGCCACAACCAATGTACAGTTTTTTGAATCGCTTTTTTCAAATCGCGGATCAAGATGCCGTAAGCTTCACAATATAGCTAATAGTGTAATAATACTTGATGAGGCGCAGATGCTGCCTGTTCAGTATATGAAACCTTGTATATATGCGCTGGCTGAACTTATAAAAAATTATGGATGTTCTGTTGTATTTTGTACTGCCACACAACCGGCGATTTTTGACGACCCGCCGGAAGGATTTAAGCTGCCGGGCGGTATGGAGCCTGTAGAGATAATAGATAAGCCCAAACCATTATATGAAAAGTTAAAAGCGGTAAATGTGGAATGGGCAGGGGAAATAGAAACAGAAAATTTAATAAACAAGCTTGCAGATTATGAAAGGGTTCTTTGTATAGTAAATACAAGGAAATTTGCCAGGGAGTTGTATGACGGAATAAAAGGAAAAGAGAAAGACGGTATTTATCATTTAAGCGCGGGAATGTGTCCTGCGCATAGAACGGATAAGATATCAGAAATAAAGGGGAAACTGAAAAACGGTGAAAGATGCCGAGTGATTTCAACGCAGCTTATAGAAGCAGGAGTTGATATAGATTTTCCGGTTGTATACAGGGAAATAGCAGGCATAGATTCCATTGCGCAGGCCGCAGGCAGGTGCAACAGGGAAAGAAAGATAAAAGAAGGCGGAAAAGTATATGTTTTTAAACCAGCAGGACACAAAGCACCGCCGGGATTTCTGGCAAGGACAGCAGGTGTGGCAAAGGAAGTAATTAACCAAAATGAAAGCAAAGATTTACTGAGTCTTAAAAATATTAAGGAATACTTTGAAATATTATATTCAAGGGAAGGGGAAGGATTGGACGGTAAGAATATACTGAAGAGTATAAATAACAGCGGGGGAAGGCTTGAATATCCATTTAGGACGATATCGGACAGTTTTAACCTAATAGATAATAAAGCATATTCGCTGGTTGTGAAATATGATGAAAAATGCGAAGAAATACTTGAAAAAGCAAAGTTTTCACCATACCTGGGTTCCTTTGCTCGTAAGCTTCAGAGGTATACGGTGCAGGTGTACAAACAGGATTATGACAAGTTGGTAAAGGCGGGGATGGTAAAGAATTTCAGGGATATGTTCTTTGTGCTTGAAAAAAAAGCTTACGTGCCGGACACAGGGGTAAGCGTGGAAGGGTCAAACGGGAAAGTGCCGAAAAACTATATAATATAGGGAGGGTTTATGGCGAAGGCTAAAATGAAGAAATGTCCGCTTTGTGGCTCAATGTTGGAGCAAAAAAAGTACGACGATATACTAGGAGTTTGGGATGCGAAAAAAGAATTTGAGGCAGGGCTGAAGGATAAACTTAAAAAGTTAAAAAACAGAGAAACGGAATTGATGGAATCTGTTGCCAAACAAAAAATCGAGTTGGGTAAAAAAGAAAGAGAAATGAAGAAAAATGTTAAGCAAGCGGTAATGGATGGGGTAGCAAAAGGCATAGGGAAAGAAAAAAAGCGGGCAGATATGCTTGCAAAGTCAATTGATGCCAAGGCAACTGAAATACAGGGGTTGAATAAAAAAATAGAAGAATTAAAGGAACAACTTAAAAAAGGGACCACACCGCAAATGGAAGGATTTGATTTAGAAAAGAAGGTCTTGAAAGATTTAAAGATTGAATTTGATGAAGATGTGGTTACGGCACACGGTAAGGGAGGAGATATTATTCAAGAAGTCTTCTGTAAGGGGAAATCAAGAGGCAAAATACTTTACGAATGCAAAGCTACAACTAAATACAGCAATAAGTTTATCAAACAAATTAAAACGGATATGGGATATAGAAAAACCACATATGGAGTTCTTGTTACTGTTGTGCAAAAGAAAAATACAGCAGGATTTTTTGTTGAAAAAGACATCATTGTTGTTCATCCTTTTGGCGTAGTATCGGTTGCGAAAATATTACGCAATTCAATGATTGAATTAAGTTTGATGAATATAGAACCGGGTGAAAAGGATAAAAGAGCAAAAAAGCTTATGGAATACATCCAGAGTGAAAATTTTAAAAATATAATTGAAGATAATATTTTTAGAACCTCTCAGCTATATGATGCTTTAAAAAAAGAACTTAAGACACACAAAAAGATTTGGGAAGAACGTTACAAAAATTATAAGGCAATCAATGAAAATTCAAATGTGTTAAAAAATTCTACAATGAATATTATGATGGGAAGTAGGTACGATAAGAAGTTGGTTGAAAAAAGGGTTAAGTTATTTGAACCAATTGAATAAGTCATTGTTCTGTGGGAATAATTAGAAAGGTATAAAATTATGTTAGGGAGGGTATATGAAAATAGATGTTATAACACCTGAAGAGAAAGAAGACTTTATTTTAACAATGAATACAGTGTTATTTATTGATCTTTTAGGTGTTACCGAGGCCACGAAAATAACTGCTAGTACAAGTGTAATTACTCCGCTAGTTGATCTGGAGTTCTTGTGGGACACTTATTTAAGAAATTTAGCCGAAATCTACCCGGAAATAACTATTTATGGAGGATCGGACTCCATAATCATTGTTGGTGGAAATTATCATGAAGTTTTCAAAATTGCAGCTTGGATATTTCAAATTTGTTGGGTTGTAAGAAGAGTAAAAATGCGTGCGGGAATAGATATTGGGAACTTCATGACCTCAAAAAATTATAAAAATTGTAAGATGAAGTGCAACATTTGAAGTAACAAAAAGTCCCACTGCTCACTTGTGTTATTATGTTGTTTGTGAGAACGAC